>NZ_GG665949.1:448327-481320 GCF_000156555.1 Acinetobacter sp. ATCC 27244 | reverse complement strand
GATCTTTGGTTGGACCAATAGTTATATTCATAAACAACCAAAAAAAATCGAACTATATCATTGGAAAAGCAATAATATTTATTAATTCATTGAGTAAAAAACTATGCCAAAAATATTTGAAAACTTTGACAACCCAAGGCAGAAAGCTATAGACGGTATGAAAAATAGCATTTCTACAGAAGCTTGGAACAAGAATTTGAACTTTCTGAACAGTTTAAGAGCGGAGATTTCAAAGCATCCTGTTTCAAAACATCCCGCCATCCAACTTATGAATGATGGTTTAATCGATAAAGAAACCTTAAAACACATCCACTTAGAATATCGACATGCAATCGTGCAAGTTTTTACTGATGCGCTACTGATGGCTCAATTCCAGACAAAGCAATTAGAGCCGAGACTCCTATCTGGTTCTAAAATGTATCCTCGCTTTTTATTAAATCTAAATATTCTGGATGAGTTCGGTTTTCGTCCTGCATTAGACAACAATCAGTATTATTCTGGTAATCCAGAATACGCACACTATCCTTTGTTTGAAGATGTACTTGATGATTTTGAGTTAACACAAACAGAGCGTAATAACTATCAACCGTCTATTATTGCGCAGAAAGTTCGCTCATTTTTAGAAAATACCTTTGATCATTATCAAGCTGTAACTGCTTTACTTGCGGTCGCTGAAGAAGAAGTAATTCTATTTAGCCCTGCATTACGCCAAGCAACCAAAGCGGTTGGTTTCAATGTAGATAGTGGTTATTACTATGTCCATGGCGTCTCACATGATGCATCCGCCGAAGCTGCAGATGATGACCACGAAGATGATCTATGGTTTGTCTTGGCTCAAGCTTGCGTCGAATCAGATTATGATTTAATCCGTGATCTTTGCTTAGAATATTGTGACCTTTGGCAAATGTTTTGGGATGAACAAATCTCTAGTTACCAGTATGAAGCATATCGAAAACTTGCTTAATGCGGATAAAAGGTCATTTCTACATGTTTAATGTGAATATGACCTTTAAACCCTATGTTAACTTAGAAAACCAATGATCGATGTGCAGCAACTCCAGCCATCGTCCCATCGCCTACAGCCAATGAAACTGATCCACCTAATCGAGCTACATCTCCACACGCAAAAACACCAGATATTGATGTTTCTTTTAAGGCATTGGTTTTAATCATTTGCCCCATTGGGTTGTGCTCCAACTCACATGCGAGCTTATGTATCCAATCTTGAGAAATTACACATTGGGTTGTGACAAATATCCCATCAAAAGTAATATGATTTTGATCAGACAGCACAACTGTGCTGTGTTCAATAATTTCTGCAATAGGCCTTTTTTCAATCACGACATTTCTTTCATTCAACTGTAATTCTGTTTCAGCAGCTAAAGGTTGGCCATTCAAAAAGTAGGTCACGCTCCCCCATTCGGGTAATAACATTGCCATATGGGCTGAATGCTCAGAACTTGCAATTAACCCAATTTTTCCTTGATTTAACTCATAACCATGGCAGTAAGGGCAATGAAAAATACTTTTTCCCCAACGTTCTTTAAGCCCCTTGATCTCAGGCAGTTGGTCTTGTACGCCAGTTGCAATGATAATTCTTTTCGCACTTACCGCCTGTATACCATCAATACAAATATGAAAAAGATCATCTTTTTTTTCTAACCGCTTTACCTGCCCATCAATCCAGTCCACTGTTGGGTATTGAAGTAATTGCTGCTTGGCGATCTGTGCGATTTCGCTCGCAAGCGTACCATCTTGTGTTAGAAAACCATGTGAGTGATCTGCAAAGCGATTTCTACGTTGCCCTGCATCTATTATTACGACTTTTCTTCTTGCACGACCCAATGGTAAGCCTGCTGCCAAACCGGCATAACTACCGCCAATAATTGCCACATCATAATTCATTTCAAACACCATTAAGTAACTTTTAAAGTTACAATAATGCCTTTTATTTATATTTGCAACTTTTAATGTTACATTAGTGTCTCAATTCTAAATTAGCCTTATATTCCTATGCGTACCGATAGCAAACTTTCTCGAATGCTCCATGTCTTACTTCATATGGCACGACAAAATAAGATTTTTACTTCGGAAGAAATTGCGCACATGCTTTCAACCAATGCTGTAGTCGTCAGACGTACAATGGCAGGATTAAAAAATGCAGGTTTTATACAATCGGTAAAGGGACCCAAAGGAGGTTGGCATCTTATAGCTGACTTAGAAAAAACAACATTATTAGATATTTATAATGCAGTAGGCGAACCAACCATTTTCGCGATCGGTAATGAACGAGAAAATCCAGAATGTGGTGTTGAACGTGTTGTAAATGAGGCCTTAGAAGATGCGATGCAACAAGCACAAGATATTCTTTTAGCAAAATTAAAAGCAACGACACTTGCTGACCTTGCATACGCATTTGATCAACTCTATCAAGCCAAAATGCATAATTATCATGCATAAAATCTTAATGACAGCAGAGACAAAGTAGATCAAAGAATCTGCTTGTTTTATCATCATGTAAATTATTGGTAGGTAGCTTCACAAATTACGATACAATTCAACTTTATTGCTTTTTCTTCTCAATATGTTTTCTCAGCTTGATGTTAATTTATTGGTACTCATCATCTTACTTGCTTGTGGCGTTTTTAGTCACAATACGGCGGTTACGATAGCTGCCGCTGTATTGATTGCGGTGAAACTCACACCTTTAGACCAATTTTTCCCTTATATCCAGCAACATGGTTTAAATATTGGAATTATTATTCTAACCATTGGTGTCCTCGCACCGATTGCGAGTGGCAAGATCAGTGGCGATAATATTTTAAAGTCTTTCATCAGTGTGAAGTCTTTAATCGCCATTGCCATAGGATTATTGGTTGCATGGCTGGGCGGTCGTGGAATGAAGCTCATGACCAGTCAACCCGATGTCATTGCAGGCCTATTGATTGGTACAGTTGCAGGGGTTGCATTACTCCGTGGTGTACCTGTAGGTCCTTTGATCGCAGCAGGTATCCTTTCACTTTTGATTGGGAAGTCTTGACCAATAATTTAACAGTCAATAAATATACCGAGAAAAACAAAAATCACCTAGAACCTAGAAATGATCTAGAGTTTCTAAGTGATCTGCTTAGCACCACCATATATTAGCGTTCGTAATATACTGTACGTTTTTTTGAAAATTTTTCTAATTGCTTTAAAAAGCCCTCAAAATAATTTTTCTCTTTTTCTTCAGTTCGATAGCCCGCATACAGTGTACGTCTTAGACCCTGCGGTGAAACACAATCCAAGCGGCGACTAACAACCCACCCTTTTTGTTCATATTCATTGACGACCCAATCAGGCAAAGCCGCTACGCCCCGCCCACTGGCAACCAACTGAATAAGCATTTGGGTTAAATCTGTTGTCCGTATATGTTTAGGCTGAATATTCTCAGGAATAAACAAGTGCGCCATGATATCCAAACGATGTTTATCAACTGGATAAGTAATCAAGGTTTGCTCAGCTAAATCCTGCACTGTAACTTGTTCGGCTCGCACAAGTGGATGTGTATTGGATAACACTAAACGCGATTCATATTCAAAAATTGGGAAATATTCGATCCCTTTTAAAGCGATAGGATCAGCTGTAATCAATAAATCAAATTCAGCATTTTGCAACAATTCATGTGGATTGGATTCAAAACCTGCTGCAAAGTCCAAATCCACATCTGGATATTGGTGACGGTATTGATTCAATAACGGCATCAACCAGTCAAAACAGCTATGGCATTCGGAAGAAAAAATAATACGTCCTGTCTGCCCATGCACAATCCGAGTAATATCCGTTTGGGCTATCTGTACTTGCGGCAAGATATCATCTGCAAGCTTGAGTAGGCGTTGTCCGACATTCGAAAAAGTCACGGGACGACTGCGACGATTTACCACCTCTACCCCATACCAATGATCCAATTCTTTAAGTTGATGAGAAATCGCGGATGGCGTTAAACATAAATCCGCTGCAGCAGCAACCAATGAACCATGCTCTCGTAAAGCAATCAATGTTTTTAAATGACGAAGCTCTAACACGACCAAAACCAAAATTGAATTTAATTCATCTTAACATAAAATTAATTAGCTTACCTCAATATGACTTTACTTTATCATTCACATATTAAACAGCACATACACGAGAAAATATTTTGAACTGTTTGCAATTTTTGAAGTTAAATTAATTTCATTTTATGCTGAAAAACTTTCACTAAATTCAGCGTTTTGTGTCACCTAAAACTTTTACAATAATCAATAATTCACTTATTTCTCTTGTTAAACATGTCTCTTGAACGCCAAAAACTAACCTTACCTAAAGGTCACGATAAATTATTATTACATTCATGCTGTGCGCCATGTTCAGGTGAAGTCATGGAAACCCTCATCGAATCTGGTATCGACTTTTCGATTTTTTTCTATAACCCAAACATCCATCCAGTCAAAGAATATTTGATTCGTAAAGAAGAAAACATTCGTTTTGCAGAAAAACATAATATTCCGTTTATCGACTGTGATTACGATACCGATAATTGGTTTTCTCGCGCGAAAGGCATGGAGAATGAACCTGAAAAAGGCATTCGTTGCACGATGTGTTTTGACATGCGTTTTGAAAGAACCGCATTATATGCCCATGAACATGGCTTTAGCTTGATTAGCAGCTCATTGGGTATTTCTCGTTGGAAGAATATGCAGCAAATCAATGACTGTGGTCTCCGCGCCGCTGCACATTATCCTAATATCGAATACTGGGATTATAATTGGCGCAAGCATGGCGGTGCAGTACGTATGCTAGAAATCAGTAAAAGAGAAGAATTCTATCAACAAGAGTATTGTGGTTGTGTTTATTCGTTAAGAGACACCAATCGCTGGCGTATGAGTAATGGACGTGATCGCATTAAATTGGGTGTAAAATTTTACAGCAATGCGATGGATGATGAATAAAATGAATAAGCTGATCCATACATATATAGATCAGCTTATGATCAGGGTTAATTTACAGATAAACTAATAATGCTATAAAACTGATTACTTGGTTTTTTCTTGCTATCAACCGACTCTGTAACTTCTACTAGATACTCACCTGCGCGTGGAAATGTTAAATCTACAGATCCATCAGTGCCTGCTTTTAGTGTTTGCGCTTGTTCATCCGTTGCACCCTTAGCACGGACTACAACTTCTGCATTGGCTAAAGGTTGATTTGCTTTCGCAACTTTTACGTTTGTACGCTGATTAGCTTTTAATTCATTCGGATGTGTTGAAAACTCAACTTGAATCGGCGCTGCGATTGGCTGTACAGGTGAAGCTTTTTCCTTTGTCACGTAGGTCAATAAGGTCCATTCACGGGTGACTTCTACAGGATTAATTTTCTTAGTTTTAAGATCGGCAGGGATCAGATAATCTCGTTCAGATTTTGCAGGTGCTTTATCCGCTGCCATATCAAAGAACAATTTCCATTCTTTTTGATCTTGCACATATTTCAACGGATAGCTTGCTGTGGTTTGCACACGATAAGTACCCGCTTCAGGTAATTTCAAATCAAATACCGTAGCTGTTCCCAGTTTTGAGTCTGGCTCTACCGTGCTTTTAACTTGTTTTGGATCGGTGATTTCAAACTTCGGACTTTTTAATGCATATTCACTATGCAAAGCTTCTTCAGCATAACCAGCCAAAATTGCAACCTGCGTGTTGGTAGTTTGATATGCTATTGGTGCAACATAAGGTTCGTGTGCTGTGCTGTAACCTGAGATCAGTGCCAATGATGCTATCAATAATTTATTCACAATTGTTTCCCATCCTTTCCCCCACATACTTATTGATTAAGCGTAGTGGTTTAGCCAATTATTTTATGCATTGCATTATACATAAATGAAAATAATTATCATAAAGATTTAGTATTATCATGCTAATTTACGATTGCAAATTTAGGTGACATCTATAAAATTTGTGCTCTTTTTCACATTTCTGTGATCTGCTCGATATAATATCGTCGCTTTATTTGTTTCGAGATCGTATGTCTTCCCCAAGCTCTCCCTCTCTTTCTTCCTGGTCAAAAAACTATTCTTTATTTCTGGTGATTTTTTCACTCGCGATTGGTAGTTTTTGTATTGGTACAACTGAATTTGTTGCAATGGGACTAATTCAAGAAATTGCGACTGATTTAAATGTCAGTGTCCCTCATGCTGGATATTTCATTAGTGCCTATGCACTTGGTGTTATGGTTGGTGCTCCCATTATTGCGATCTTGGGTGCCAAAGTTCCTCGCAAAACATTGCTACTTGCATTGATGTTGTTTTATGGCCTAGCAAATGCTGCCACTACCTTAGCAACAAGCTCAGAAGCCATGTTAGTCTCTCGTTTTATTGCAGGTTTTCCGCATGGTGCTTACTTTGGCGTAGCGGCTTTAGTTGCAGCAGAACTAGCGGGTAAACAACGCCGAGCGATTGCAATTGCTCAAGTGATGATGGGACTTACTATCGCGAATGTGATTGGTGTACCCATCGCCACATGGCTCGGTCAACAATTCGGCTGGAAAACTGGTTTTGAATTTTCTGCTGTAATTGCCTTTATTACCTTGATCGGCATCGGTCTTTTTGTGCCCAATATTCGCCCACAAAAAACCGCAAGTATTCGGGCTGAATTGAAAGGCTTAAAAAATATTAATATGTGGTTAACACTTGCCGTTGGCGCAATCGGGTTTGGCGGTATGTTTTCCGTTTATAGTTACGTCTCCCCGATCCTCACTGAATATACACATGCCGATATTTCTGTTGTTCCGATTGCGTTGGCAATCTGGGGTGTGGGTATGGTCATTGGTGGCTTAGTTGCGGGTTGGCTTGCAGACCGCCATTTATTTAAAACCATGATTGGAATTTTAATCAGTTCCGCAATCACCTTCGTACTCGCCAGTTTTATGATGGCGAATCTATATACAGCGATTACTGCTTTATTTTTGATTGGCTTTACTGTGATTGGTTTAGGTAGTGCCTTACAAACCCATTTGATGGATATTGCTGGGGATGCTCAAACTTTGGCGGCATCATTGAATCACTCAGCCTTCAACCTAGCCAATGCCCTTGGTGCTTTTTTAGGTGGATGGGTACTGAGCCATAATATGGGCTGGTTAGCCCCAATTTGGGTGGGTTTCGTTTTAAGCTTAGGTGGTTTAATTGTGCTATTAATCGCTTTAGCTTACGCAAAATACTCAGCTAACAAAGAATCTGTCGTCGCTTAACGACAGATTCTGCTTCGTGCTCACACCTCGCTATCATGGCTGAAGCTATTTCACAGCATCAGCGACTTCTTTTACCATTGCCTGCATACCACCTAAACCGTTATTCATTAGATACCAATTGCTCGAATCCAAATAAACAATATTGCCATTTTTGGCCGCTTTAGATTGATTGACAATATTATTATTCAATACCCGTTTTGCACCCTCTTGATTACCCGTGATTGCAGCACCACGATCAATCACAAATAAATAATCTGGATCCTTTTGGGCAATGAACTCATGTGAAATGGCCATCCCATGCAAGCCCACTTTAATCGAAGCATCTGCAGGGGTAAAACCGTATAAATCATGGATATTACCAAACCGTGAACCTGAACCGTAGGCAGCAATCTTGCTGTTATTTACCAAGATCACCAATGCAGTTTTACCTTTGGTTTTTTGTTTTAGCGCTGCAATGTCTTGCTCCAAGGTTTTTAATTGTTGTTCTGCCTCAGGTTTCTTGCCGACCATTTCTGCAATATTCAAGGTTTGTTGTTTAAACGAATTAAACTGATCGTTGTAATCCACATCTACAAAATAGGTGGGCGCAATTTGTTTAATTTGATTCACCAGATTTTCCATACGCCCACTCATCAAGATCAACTCCGGCTGACTCCCTGCAATTTTCTCAAGATTTGGCTCTTTGACTGTACCAACATCCAGATACTGCCCATCATTAAAGTTCTTTAGCACGTCAGGCAATGGTGTTCCTTTGGGTAAAGCAACGACTTTATCATCTGCCGCAAGCGTATGAATGGTATTCAATGCATTGGTATCTAATACCGCAATACGAGACAAGTTCGATGGGATTGAAATCTGACCTGCTTTACTGTTAAAACTCATCATTTCATGACTGTTTGTAGTTCCTTCCTGTGCCACAGAAGGTTCATTTGAATGACCACATGCAGCCAATACTGCACTCAACATCATGATCGGCAACGTCTTTTTGAACAACATAACGAACTCCTAACTAATAAAATACAAACCTAATTTGTGTTGCTGAATTTGTTGAATCGGAATATGAAAATCAAAAATCGTTTCTAAAGTGCTTTCATTCATAATCTGCTGCGGATGCCCTTGATAGACCAACTCACCATTTTTCATTGCAATAATGTGATCGGCATACACAGAGGCAAAGTTAATGTCATGAATCACGACAATGATGGATTTGCCATGATTTTCAGCAAGATCTTTCAGCACACGCATAATTTGAGCAGAATGCTTCATATCTAAGTTATTCAACGGCTCATCCAATAAGATATATTCGGTGTCCTGTGCCAGAATCATCGCAATGTAGGCGCGTTGTCGCTGCCCACCAGACAACTCACTTAGCTGACGATGACGCATTGATTGCAAATCCATATAAGCAATTGAACGATCAATAATGTCCTGGTCTTGCTGGGTCAGACGCCCCTGAGAATATGGAAACCTTCCAAATGCCACCAGATCTTCAATACTAAGCCGTAATTCGGTATGATTGGACTGCTTTAAAATCGCCATTTTTTTGGCAATATCCGCACTTTTCATGTCACGTAAATCTTGACCATCCAACAATACCTGTCCCTGATCTGCATCAATCAGACGACTCATAATCGAAAGTACCGTACTTTTACCTGCACCATTAGGTCCAATAAATGCGGTAAATTTTCCTTTGGCAATCGTGACTGAGACTTGATTGACGACGCACTGTTGATGATAGCTTTTTCGTAAATTCTTCAGCTCTATTGCCATTTTTTATTTTCCTTCAATAATATCCAGAAGAAATAAATTCCACCGACAAAGTTAATAATCACACTCAATGTGGTTTTGAAATTCAGTACATGTAATACGATAAATTGACCGAGCATGAGACATAGCACACTCACTAAAACAATACCGAGCAGTAAAATATGATGATGATGGGTTTTAAACAGTTCCAACGTAATATTGAGTACCAATAAACCAAGGAACATCATTGGACCTGCGAGGGCTGTTGCAGATGCCAGTGCCAATACCACGAGGATCAGCAACAAGCGGCTGGTTTTGTCATAGTTCAATCCGAGATTTAACGCGTGATCTCGTCCCAACGCCATCACATTCAATATGTGATAATGTCGAAAACTATAAAAAAGAATCGGGAGAATGGTCAGCAACGATAGTGCAACTGTTTCTAACTTCACTACATTAAAACTTGCAAAGCCTGCGTATGCAGCGACTTGAAACTCATCTGGATCGAGCAGGACCTGAAAAAAGGTGGTCATGTTGTCAAATAAAGTCGAACAAATCAGACCAACCAACAGTAAGAAATAAATATTTTGTTGCGCTACTTTTTGGAAAATGAAGCGATAAAGTAATAAAGCAAAAGTCACCATTAACAACAAACTGATCAAATAATCAGTCACAAAGTTAAGCGACAACAACGTACTCGCACCAAAGAAATAAATAATCGCAGTTTTAGACAGTTCGTATAATTTATCCAAACCTAAAGCTTGCGGCGTGACTACGCGATTATTCACAATCGTATGAAAAACCAAGGTTGAAACACCAACTGCAACACCTGCAACAACAATTGCAGCGACCGTTCTTAAACGCAGTCCCAGTGCATACTGCCACGCTACCCCGAGATTCCAACCGAGATATAATCCAATGCTGACCAATACAGCAACCGCAAGCACAACCAGCTTCGTCGTATTATGCATATCGATACCTCCTGAGTAATAACCACAGGAAGATCACACTACCGACTACACCCATAATCAGGCTGACCGAAACCTCATAGGGATAAATCACCACTCGACCAAAAACATCACACAGTAAGACCAGCAATGCACCAAGCAATGCCGTATGTGAAAGCGTTTTGCGAATATGATCGCCTAAATAAAGGCTGACTAGATTTGGTACAATTAAACCGAGAAAAGGAATTGCGCCGACAGTCACAATCACTACACCAGTAATTACTGAGACCAGCAGCAAACCTAAGAAAAGTGTCTGTTTATAGTTCAAACCTAGATTTGTCGCAAAGTCTTCACCCAAGCCGGCCAAGACAAAACGATTGGCAAATATATAAATCAAGGCGAGAACGGGAATACTTAAATAAATCAATTCATATTGACCATTCAAAATGGTTGAGAAATCGCCTTGCAACCACCCTGCTAAGTTCTGCAACAAATCAAGTTGCAAAGCAATAAAAGTCGTAAATGCTGAAATAATGCTGCCAAAAATCATCCCAACGAGTGGCACAAATACCGTATCTCGGTGCTTTAAAGTGGCAAGAATACTCATAAATGTCATCGCACCAATCAGCGTGACAATAATCGCAAATCCAGTTTTGGCAAAAATAGAAGCACTTGGAAGCAAAATAATCGAAATTAAAACGCCTAGCCGTGCACAGTCATATAAACCCGCTGTGGTTGGTGAAACAAAGCGATTTCGACTTAATGACTGCATAATTAAACCGCAGACACTTAACCCAGCACCTGCAACAACAATTGCCATCAGGCGTGGTAATCGACTCGTCCAAAAGAGTTGCCAATCTTGTGGATTTCCTGCAATCAAGCCAGCAAGACTCATATCCCCTACACCAACAAACAAGGAAATCAATGCCAAAGGTATGAGTAAAACCAGTAAATAGCGCCGTTTAATCATGGCGGGAGAATTTCATTTAATAAACAACCTTAAAAAATGCTTAAAAATTACAATAAACATCAAATAAGAAAGTATCATAAATGATAATTATTATTGTTATCTTTTTTTAATATTTGCTAAACCTGCTTATAACAACTTTAAGTTGTATTAAATATTATTTTCATTAATTGTGTAGCTGGAAAAATATTAGGCTGGGACAGAGTAAGCTTCCTTACTTTTTGATAAGTCCAGTCAAACGACTAAAACTTATCAACAAAGCAAGGTGTTTTTAGATTATACGCAAGAAAGTATGGATGATGCTATGACAACATTTAATATCTTTAAGGGATAAAAAATTTAACTGAATCTTTAATCGGAACGATAACGGATGCGACCAATAACAACGCCATCACTGTATTAAACAATTGAACTTTCCTCGGATGATTTACAATCATTTTCAACTTTTCACCCATATACGCCCACACCCCAACACTTGGAATACTCACCAATCCGAAGATCACACCGATAAAAACGAATTCTACCAATCGACTATTTGCTGAGCTATAAGTCGTAATTGCTCCCATTGCCATAATCCATGCTTTCGGATTGACCCATTGGAATAAAGCAGCGCCCATAAAACTTAATGGCTTATCAACTTTGGTATCGGTTTTAATACTACCCGCTCGATAGATTTTATAGGCTAAATACAATAAGTAGCTAATACCTATGATTTTTAGAATTTCATAAAGCAAAGGCGAAGAACCTAGTGCCGCACCAATCCCGTAACCGACTAGAATTACCATGACACCAAAGCCAAAACCAATTCCTAAAATATGAGGAATACTTCGCTTTAAGCCAAAGTTCAAGCCAGAAGCAGCCAACATAATATTGTTTGGGCCAGGTGTAATTGAGGTTACGGTTGAATACACAATAAAAGAGAAAAAAGTAAGTAAACTCATATAGAAAAATAATTCATTTGTTCAAATTTTCACTTACTATAACAGTTAACTCTCTCAACTTTTTATTGATTATTACAATAAAATTGATATTTACTCAGATAATTTTTCACCACAATGTGGACAAAAACTTTTTGCTTTATGCTGAGTGGCCTGCTCCTGATCTTCTAAGATTTTTTCCTTCACCAATTGCATAATAATTTCATGAGTTTGCTCTTTAGGTAATCCTACTTTTAAACGAATATTTTCAATCTCACGTTGATCATGTAACAAATCAACTCCCCTTGCTTGTAAAGCTTCGCGAAATTCTTGTTCTAGCTTTTGATTGCGTAAGTTTAATTCATTAGCCAAGCCTGAAGCCAAAATACCTGCTGGAAGTGCTGCAATCCCGACCCCTAAAATAGTGATCATCGCCCCTAAAAACTTACCCATGTTGGTAACTGGTGTTACATCACCGTAGCCGACTGTGGTTAAAGTAACCACCGCCCACCACATGGCCTTTGGTATCGAACTAAACTCTTCTGGTTGAGCTTGATTCTCAACCACATAAATACCAGATGCCGTCATTACAATCATGATAATTAAGATAAAAATAACAGCCTGAAAAGAACCTTTTTCTCGATGGATCACGCGTAATAATATCTGCAACGATACGAAATAGCGCGTCAATTTGAGCAATCGCAATAAGCGTAAAATTCTGAGAACACGTAAGTCGATATTGACAAAGAAATTGAGATACGCAGGAAGAATTGCAAGCAAGTCGATAATTGCTCCACCACTTTTCATCCAAGCAAAGCGTTGCTGCCATGCTGGTGACTGTGGATCTTTTTCGGCAATACTCCATACCCTCAACAGATACTCAACCGAAAAAATAACGATCGAAATATTCTCAAATGTTTCAAATAACACCTGATTTGGATAAAAAATAGAGTCGATTGATTCCAGCATGACTGCCATAGCATTTGCCACAATCAAAAATATAAGAAAGTAGTTAACGCCTCGGCTAAACGTAGTTTGATAGTCATCATCATGCAGTGTGCAATACACAAAACGTCTTAGTTGTGTCATACCGTACTTATAGTTTTATCAAGCAAGTTCAAAATGTAGCATGTTAGATCAGAATTTAATAAAAATTTCTATCACTCTTGCTGTATTACCAGCGATCTAAAATAAATATGGTGATTGAATGAACGATCTCACAAGCAATCAACAAAATACTCTTTGAATTACCGATCTCTAGTCATCGATAATTATGACTTAACGGTTATTTCTTTAAAGATTCACTCATAAAGAACTATAAATTTGATTAAACCCATGACAACAAGGGGAAACAAAACATGGGATTCAAAACTCTCCCTACTTTTATCGCTATATCTATTGCTCTCATTATTTGGTTCATTATTCCTGTGCCGTCTGCTGTTGATCCAGAAGCATGGCATTTATTGGCTATGTTTGTCGGTGTTATTGCCGCCATCATTGGTAAAGCAATGCCAATTGGTGCGATTGCGATTATTGCCATCACCTTAGTCGCCGTGACAGGTGTCACCAATGATAGTCCAAGTGGTGCGATTCAAGATGCGCTTAGCAGCTTTGCTAATCCATTGATTTGGTTGATTGGTATTTCCATCATGATTTCTAAAGGGTTACAAAAAACAGGATTGGGCGCACGCTTAGGCTATTTATTTATCGCCGTTTGGGGCAAGAAAACCATTGGTATTGGTTATAGCATGGTGCTTTCCGAACTGATTCTTGCACCTGTGACCCCAAGTAATACCGCACGTGGTGGCGGGATTATTCACCCGATTGTACGTGCAATTTCTACCAGTTATGACTCTGATCCTGCCAAAGGCACTGAAGGTCGTATGGGTAAATTTCTATCTCTGGTCAATTACCAAGCGAACCCAATTACCTCCGCAATGTTTATTACCGCAACCGCACCGAACCCATTGGTCGTTGATCTCGTGGCAAAGGCAACCAACAGTGAAATTTCATTGAGTTGGAGTACATGGGCATTGGCGATGTTATTACCGGGTTTAATTGCCTTGATCATCATGCCATTGATCATGTATTGGATGTACCCACCTGAAGTTAAAGAAACACCGAATGCTGCTCAGTTTGCAAAAGATAAATTAACAGAAATGGGTAAAGTCAGTCGAAATGAAATCATTATGCTCGGTGTATTCGGTATCTTGCTACTGTTATGGGCTGGTATTCCAGCTATGCTCTTTGGTTCTGCTTGGGCAGTTGATCCAACCACAACAGCCTTTATTGGTTTAGGCCTGCTGCTGATCACTGGTGTACTGACTTGGGAAGATATTCTGACGCAAAAAAGTGCATGGGATACGATCACTTGGTTCGCCGCTTTGGTGATGATGGCGACTTATTTGAATAAACTTGGTTTGATCGCTTGGTTCTCAGGTGTACTCGAAAATAGTATTGGCTCTCTAGGTTTAAGCTGGATGCCTGCATGCTTGTTATTGATGCTTGCTTATCTATATGCTCATTATATGTTTGCTAGTACCACGGCACATATCACTGCCATGTTTGCAGCTTTTTATACGGCTGGACTCGCATTGGGTGCACCACCGATGTTGTTTGCCTTAATGATGGCAGCAGCTTCAAGCATTATGATGACCTTGACCCATTATGCGACTGGCACGTCCCCTGTTGTGTATGGCTCAGGTTACACAACGCTCGGTGAATGGTGGAAAGCTGGTTTTGTCATGAGCGTGGTTAATATTATGATCTTTGTGGTAATTGGTGGACTTTGGTGGAAAGTGTTGGGTTATTGGTGATTTGATTTACACGGGTATTTCACTCCAATTGAAATGCCCGTATAACTAAAAAATACTATTTATATTTCAGGAAGTAACGATATTAATTTTTTCCGTGCAGCCAAAGCCGCTACTTTTCCTCTAATCGTAGATGGATGCTGTATTCTGTAACACAAGTATTTTTGATCATATATAAATTTATAGAGTTGATTTTTATCTATGTTTTCACCTTTATAATCCTGCCCTTGGGAATATAATTTTGGATCAAAAAACTCCCTTCTATAAATAGTATTCTGGCTTCCATTTGCTAAAATAATGATATTAGGTTCAAAATACTCAATTTGTGCATTTAGTAGTTCAAATGAAATACTTTTTATCTGTTCGAAATATTTTGATTTTATTGGGCTTTTTTCCTTCCATGCAAAACAAAATAAATTACAGTAAATTAATCCTTCAACACCAGATTTGTCCGCAATAGCTCGCGTGAAATCATGAAAGGTAACTTTCTTAGTTCTAGGCTCAAGCATCATTTTTTGGAAAAAGCTCTTATTCTTTTCAATTGATTTAAGTATGTAATGGTCTAAAGAATACACTTGATCTAACGTTATGTTCCAGCCCCTAGTTTCAGCACCCACAATCATAATTTTATTTTTAGCAGTCCAGTAATGATCTGGTTCACTAGCAAGAAAAAGACCAGATAATCCTTCTTTATACTTACTATATTCATTTAGTGTATTAAAAAAAGACTCATCAACTTTAGAAAGTATTTTTAAATATTTTTGTTCTAAGTCATAAAAGTTTTTCATTCTAATTGCTCAAAAATAAGGGCTGATTACTCAGCCCTTATTTTTAGCTAAACTAATGAATTAAGTCAATTGAGCAGCTTGGATTTTCTTAGTATCAACTTGATCAGCTTCTTTTGTATATTCGCTCATCTTGTCGAAGTTTAAGTATTTGTAGATGTCAGCAGAAGCGCTGTCGATTTGCGACGCGTACTGTTGATATTCTTCTGGGCTTGGTAATTTACCAAGAACAGCAGCTACAGATGCAAGCTCAGCAGAAGCTAAGTAAACGTTTGCACCTTGACCTAAACGGTTCGGGAAGTTACGAGTAGAAGTTGATACACATGTCGTATTCGGTGCTACACGTGCTTGGTTACCCATGCACAATGAACAACCCGGCATCTCTGTACGCGCACCAGCACGACCATAGATGTTATACATGCCTTCTTCCATCAATTGATGCTCGTCCATACGCGTTGGTGGAGCCAACCATAAACGAGTAGATAATGAACCACTTGGTACTTTATCTAACAATTGACCCGCTGCACGGAAGTGACCGATGTTCGTCATACAAGAACCGATGAATACTTCATCAATTTTGTCACCTTGAACGTCAGAAAGAAGTTTTGCATCATCTGGATCGTTCGGGCAGCAAAGAATTGGTTCTTTGATGTCAGCAAGATCGATTTCATATACTTTTGTATATTCAGCATCAGCATCAGCTTTTAACAAGCTTGGGTTGTCTAACCACTTCTGCATGTTTTCAGCACGACGAGCAAGTGTACGCGCATCGCCATAACCTTCAGCGATCATCCACTTCAACATAGTGATGTTAGAACGTAAGTATTCAGCAACTTTCTCTTCAGAAAGCGTGATAGAACAGCCAGCAGCAGAACGTTCAGCAGATGCATCAGAAAGTTCGAATGCTTGCTCAACAGTCAAGTCATTTTCCATTTCTGTTAAATCGATCTCAAGGATACGACCAGAGAAGATGTTTTTCTTACCTTTCTTCTCTACAGTTAAGTCACCAGCTTGAATCGCGTAGTAAGGAATCGCATGTACAAGGTCACGTAAAGTGATACCAGGCTGCATTTTACCTTTGAACTTAACAAGTACAGACTCAGGCATATCCAGTGGCATAACACCAGTTGCTGCTGCGAATGCTACAAGACCTGAACCCGCTGGGAATGAAATACCGATTGGGAAACGAGTATGTGAGTCACCACCAGTACCTACTGTATCTGGAAGTAACATACGGTTTAACCAAGAGTGGATAATACCGTCACCAGGACGTAAAGATACACCACCACGGTTCATGATGAAGTCAGGTAATGTATGGTGAGTTGTTACGTCAACTGGTTTTGGATACGCAGCTGTGTGACAGAAAGACTGCATCACTAAATCAGATGAGAAGCCCAAGCACGCTAAGTCTTTTAACTCGTCACGAGTCATAGGACCAGTTGTATCTTGAGAACCAACAGTCGTCATCTTAGGTTCACAGTAAGTTCCTGGACGGATACCTTGACCTTCAGGAAGACCACATGCACGACCTACCATCTTCTGAGCTTGAGTGAAGCCTTTGCCAGTGTCAGCAGGTTGTACTGGCGTACGGAATAAAGTAGAAGGCTCAAGACCTAATTCTTCACGCGCTTTCGCAGTCAAACCACGACCAATGATCAAGTTAATACGACCACCAGCACGTACTTCGTCTAGAAGTACAGGTGTTTTAAGTTCAGATTCAGCGATTTGAGCGCCGTCTTTGAACGCTGTAACTTTTGCTGCAGTGTGATCAATTTTCAATACAACTTCGTCGCCCATGTTCATGTTTGCAACGTCGATTTCTACAGGTAAAGCACCTGCATCTTCCATTGTGTTGAAGAAAATTGGAGCGATCTTAGAACCTAAGCACACACCACCATCTTTTTTGTTTGGAATGTGTGGAAGTTCGTCACCGAAGAACCAAAGTACAGAGTTAGTTGCAGATTTACGAGAAGAACCTGTACCAACCACGTCACCCACGTAAGCAACTTGGTTGCCTTTCGCGATCAATTCTTTGATTTGGCTTAATGGACCAACTTCACCTGGTTTTTCAGGATTGATACCATCACGTTCGTTTTTCAACATTGCGTTAGCGTGTAACGGAATATCTGGACGGCTCCAAGCATCCTGCGCTGGAGACAAGTCATCAGTATTAGTCTCACCTGTTACTTTGAACACAGTGATTTTGATTTCTTCTGGAACGTCTGGACGGCTTGTGAACCATTCAGCATCAGCCCATGATTGTAATACTGCTTTTGCATTTACATTGCCAGCTTTTGCTTTATCAGCAACATCATGGAAGGCATCAAATACAAGAAGTGTTTTCTTCAACGCTTCAGCAGCTAATTCTGCAAGTTCAGCGTTGTCTAAAAGTTCAACTAGCGGTGCTACGTTATAACCACCAAGCATCGTACCAAGTAAGTATACGGCACGCTCTTTAGTTACAAGTGGAGAGGTCGCTTCGCCTTTTGCAATCGCAGCTAAGAAAGCAGCTTTTACATAAGCAGCTTGGTCAACACCAGCTGGAACACGGTTTTCAAGCAAGTCAACTAAATATGCTTCTTCACCTGCTGGTGGGTTTTTTAATAATGCGACTAGTTCAGCAGTTTGAGCATCATCAAGTGGCTTCGGTGGGACTCCGAGTGCGGCACGTTCTTCAACGTGTTGGCGGTAAGCTTCTAGCACAGTGTTATTCCTCTTCTTTAAAAAATTACTTGTAAGTTCCAGCTTTCTACAAGCTTTACAAGTAATGTGGACAGCAAAATTTTACTAGACTTCGCAATAAAAGTTAATGCAACTGCCGTATATCTACGTGATGACCATTATTTTATAGCGAAATGTTGCACCCTTTTAAATACCGCTTTGGTATTAGGTCAAAGTCCAGTAAAACAATAAATTAGACCCATAAAAAAAGACAACTGGTGTTGCCTTTTCGGTGAATACATTAAAATGATTTATAGTTTGGAAGTTCATCGTGTGGTGTCGCCAAACACTGCTCTGTGAACTTTTGCTTCATTTCATCACGAATTGCACTCGGATCAGACTTCAATTGATCGACTGGTATCTCATACACTTCATCTATGATCTGCAAGATGAATTTATGAATGGTTTTATCTTCAATTTTTCCCGCATGTTCTATTGCTTGCTGTTTCTCAATTGCATTTTGACGATCTAATGTAATTGAACGCGCTGCATTACCTACACTAACACAAAAACCATGCCATTTCTCTTCTGGCGTTAATGGCTTTTTGTCTGCACATCCAACCAAGACCAAACCTATTGCAATCAACAAAACTTTTTTCATCATCATACTGCGGTTAATTTGATGCACACATCATACTCAAAGCGAGTTATTTTGCAAAATGAACGATTTAAAATATCGCTCATGGTAATAAAAACATACAAATTACTAGGGCATATTTACGTTTCACAGATGCTTGTGAAAGTCTCTAATATAAAAAACCTGCTTTATTGACTAAAACAGGTTTTTATTAAAGTTAGAATCGCCAGTTGTAGAAAACGTCAATTGCCCGCTCTAATGATTGACTCGCTTCCAAATATAAACGGCGATTCATCTGGTAACGTAATGTCAATTTATTCACAGGTGTGAAGACACCAACACCATAACGAATAAACAGATCAGGTGTGATGTAGCCTGTTAAACTCACCTGTGTATCATCACCTGTTCCTTGAGCATCAAGTGCTAAACCACTTAATCCAAAAGTTCGCCCAATCTGATTGGTTAATGCACGTGTACCACCCAAGCCCATACTAATACCTGCCGCAGCAATCGTATTATTAACATCAGATTTAAATCCTTCGGTATTACTTAAACCACTACCACCTTCATTGATGCGACCTGTTAATAAAGCATTGAGTGCTTCTTGTTCAGATAAACCTGCATCATTATAAATTTGCACGTTTGGTACAGTCGCTGTACCCGCGACACGCACCCCCACCATACTGCCTTGCACTGACTTATTGGCATCGATATCAAGTGTCGGGTTTGCAAGTGGTCCGTTAAAACGTGCAATCGCGCGATTCAGATCTAAGCTTTGTCCATAGGCCTCAATTTTAACTTTCTGACTGACACCTATTGCACCATTGGCACGCATAGCCGTTTCTAAACCACGTTGTGACAAATGTAATCGGCCCACCAAAGGAATGTTACTTTCAAAACCTTGGAAAATAACTTGATTCCCCAACGTGACTGTCATGTCAGCTCGAATATCCCACGGTTTTGCTGCTCTTAAGGTCGCAAGTAAATCTTGGCCTTGATGCACCACACGCACATCTGGAGAGACATTGACCACAGTCGCCGAGCTTTCAGGCATTGATATACGTGCACGAGGTACATCAATCGTTCCTCTTAAACTCAAACGCTGATCAAATGGGTAAACATCTAAGCTCAAGTCAGGTTGCACAATCGCAGTGATCATTGGTGCTTGACGAACCAACAAATTATCGCCTTTTAGGGTTAAAGACAAATGAGGATTATCTTTCCAATCAAAGCGGCCTTTTATTCGCCCTACACCTTGACCACTATTAAATGCTCCATCAATACTTGCAGTATCTTGTCGGATGGATGAATAAAGCTGCATATTGGTGAGATTGACAGGAAGCGAAATCATACTAATCGCCCCATTCTTCAAACGCATTTCACCTGTAAATTGAGGCTGTGTTAGTGTGCCGTTGATTTTTCCAGCCAATGCTAAAGTTCCAGCCATCGAACGTACATCTTTGATAAACGGTTTAAAGACTTTAAGCTGAACATCATCAAAAGCAATCTCCCCACGCATCGGCATACCCGTTTGGAATGGATCAATTACTACATTGGCATAGCCCGTACCAATATCAGGAGTTTTCATATCCACACGGAATAACAGACCGTCACTGATACTTTTAGCAATCAGGCTTAACTCATCATACGTTACTGTCGTTGCTGGATCTTGAGGGTCTTCGGCTGCTAACCCAATTTCACCTTTGCGCGTTACTAAACGTGAATCTAACTTAGGTCGAGTGCCTTTTGCCCATGATGCTTTTGCATAACCATTCAACTGACCTGTAACTGCAATACCTTCTGGCATAAATGCCGCAAAGTCTTTTAAATCAAGATCCTTGGTAATAAATGAAAAATTGCCTTTTTCTGGACTAATTCTGGCAGGTTGATCTAAACATAATTGACTCTCAGCACTTTGCCAACAATGTTGCCCAACATATAATTCTGTCCGCGCAGTAGTGTATATCACAGGTGTATTTTGATTTTGTACCAAACTCACACGACGTGAACTAAATTTACCTTTTTGGATTTGTCCAAGCCAATCATTATTCTGATTAAAGCCACCCGCGAGCTGAACATAGAAATTAGTACGTGCATTTTTTGTTTCAAGTTTTAATAAATGCGCTCTGCGTGTGCCTGTTAAATTCAGGGTCGCATTTTCTAATTCTCGTTTACCGCTTCGCAACTGGTCTATAGTTGCGGTTAACTGTGTTGGTGTTGTTTCAGAAGTGGGCAACTGACCTTGAATACGCAAAGATTTAACGCTCGCCAAATCATTAAAAGCGAAACCATCGACTACAAGATTTGCAGTTGCGCTCAAACGTGGTTGGGACTGAACATTTAAGCTACCATAAGCACGCCCACGCAATCCTGGATATAATTCATATAAAGCAGGAGCATTCACTTTAAAGCGTAAGCTTTGCGCATTACCCGTCGCTTGCAACTGATTCTGACCATAAGCAAAAAATAAATCATTGGCTTCAAATTGTTGTGGTAAGAAACCTGTTTGATTCGAATCCAGTAATAAAGACAAGTTACCACGACCACGTACCGGTCTATTGTTTAAAAAACCTGCCGCATTGAGCTGACGAATATCAATACGTTTAACTTTATCAGACCAAACACCTTGAGTTTTAACATGTCCCGAGACTTCACCTTTTAAACTTGAAACAAAGTACTGCGGTTTAAAACGAACGAGAGATGTCTCTATATTCCAGCCTATCTTATCTTGTAAATCAACAGTGCCTGTAGCAAACAGCTTTCCAGCTACACCATCATGCTTTAATTCATTTATCTTTATATTGGTTGGTGTACCTGCGATATTAATTTTTAGTAAACCATTCCCTTGATTTAAAGCATTTAAAGAACCATCGTAATCAACTGCGAAACTTTTAAAGCCACCGCCAGCTTGAACATCATCAAACATCAATGCGGTAGTTGCCTTGCCTTGCAATACGACTGTTTCTTTTTGATTTGCTTGAGCCAACTGCCCTTGCAAATCAATTCGTTCAAATTGAATAATTTGCTGATTTGGTTTGGCAAAACCAGAAGCAAGTATTTCACCATTTAATAGATTGACAGGTGCAGCCAGAGCAACCGTTTGTGGATTAAAATCTTTGGCTTTAATTTGAGCTTGCCAAGCCAACTGCTGTTTATCTGTTGGAAGCTTAACCTTTGCCTGACCATCTAGACGACCTTTCTCAGCAACATAACTAAAGTTTTCAACATTGAGTAGGCTACCTTTTAAATCAATATGCGCATCGTATTTACCAGCAGGTAAAAGCCCTTCTTCATGTGGACGTACCGTAGTCGCTACATAGATATCTTGTTGATCATCTTTTAAAGTGATATTGGTATGCCCTTCAGCACTACTTAACCACCCGATATAAGGAACTGCACGATCTATACCTTGCCAAGCAACATCTAATAGCATCGGTTCGGGTTGATTATTCTTCTGCTCCGATTGATTCAATTTTACTTGCCATGTTTCGTATTTATCAAACGCAAGTTGCGCATTGACTGACATACCATTTTTCAACATACCTGTTGAACTAATGTTTGCATCCAAACTTGGTGGCAGAAAGTCTTGCGCAATCTGTGGCAAAGTTTCATCTTTTGCATTTAAGCGATCTAAACGTCCTTTTAAGTCCCATGAGACATGATCTTTCCAATTGACTAGACCCTTCAAACTGACAGAACCACCCATCAACTGACCATTGAAGTCCTGAATGTTGAGTTGATCCGTCAAATCCGTTTCCATCAGCGCATTATATTTACCCTCAGGAATCTGTTCGCCTTTCAAATCAGTATCTAAACTCAAAACGAGTTTTTCTATATTTCCTTTGAATCTTGCAATACCATCTTTCGCAAAAAGTTTCTGTTCTTTTAAAATTGGCAAATGATAATTTCTAAAAAACAATTCACCTTGCATCGGCACTTGATCCCGCACCGGATGAAGCACAGCCCACCCAGTGAGCAAATCTGGAGTCAGTGTCGCTACACCTGCTCTCAAAGTGTCTAGGCTACCTGTCGCTACCACTTTAATTGTTTCAATATCAATACTATTTAGTGCAGGAATTATCAGATCCGCTTTAGCATTTAATGGATACTTGCCACTAAAATCAATTTGACCAGTTGCATCTTTAACTGCCAAATACCCCATATCCATACGGGAATCTTTAAATTTAAGTTTAGTCTCTGACCAAAGTGCATCTTTTAGATATATATCATCAAAATTGATTTTTGCAGTCGCAGTTTGAATTTCCAAATGATCTAAGGATGCCTCATCAATACGCAAAATAAATGGCAGCTTAATCGGGTCAAATCCAAAGGGTTCACCAGATGGTGGTTTCTTGTTAATAATTTTGAGATTGGCTACATCAGCATGACTTAAATGTATTTCTTTCTTTAAAATGGCTCTCCAACCTAAAGAAACATCGGCACGATCTAAGGATACATCAACTGCCTCTAACTGCACTAAAACATTTTTGAGAATAATGCCTCTTAATAAATTACCGCTTTCATACTCATAATGAATGATTTTTTGGGTTTGCAAAACACGATCTAAGAGGAAACGACTTCCTTTATCGGTTGACATCATCACAAGTAAAGAGCTGACCAATAACAGAAGGATGATCAACACCATCAGCAAAATACTCCGAAGAATACGCCGTTCCCGTTTTGGACCTGTTGAAGGTGTCTGTTGCTGCTCTACGTCTTCCGTCATAATTAACCCGAAATCATTTCCCCAGTAAAAGGGCTATTAAAAAATTTTAAAGTTGCGGTCCGATAAAGAAATGCAATCGAATCGGACGATTATCATTTGAGATTCCAGATGCCACATCTAAACGAATAGGTCCAATTGGTGACCTCCAACGGATACCAACCCCCACACTATATTCAGTCGGGTTACTAAATTGTTTATCAAAAGCATTACCAAAATCAGAGAAAACTGCAGCGCGCCAACCATCTTTAAATTGATAGTTATACTCTAAAGAACCAACACCCAGTGCTTGCCCCCCGATCTTATAACCATCTTCTTCTGGTGATAAACTCTTATAGTCGAATCCACGAAGTGATTGGTCACCACCTGTAAAGAAGCGCAAATTATATGGAACCTTATCAAAGTCATCAGTGAAGATATAACTTGCGTCCCCACGCCCTACAAATTGGTGATTGTCATTTTCGCCCAATGAATAAATAAATCGCCAGCCCGCAGTTAAAATCGCCATATTGGCATCTGAAAGAATCGATTCAGTTCCCAATTCCACCTTATAGGTCTGTTTAAAGCCTTTAGTTGGGTTTAAACGAGTATTAGAGTTGGTTTTAGAAATCTCATAACCGAGTAATAAAGACTCTTGTTCAGAGTTTGTACCCGCTGCCCTAAAAGCATCAGGTAATTCTGAAACATCAACATCACCTTTTCCGGTGAGGCGATCTAAACGATAACGTAGACCAAAAGTATGTTGCCAATCCCCTAGTGGATTTTTAATTACCCGCTCACCACCAACAACCGCAGACTCAACTAATAATTCAACATTTGGTCCAATATTGTCACGGGTTTCGCGCTCATAACCACCAACAAGGTTAAAATAATCGTTGAGCGGATGTTTATAAGGGATGCTATAGCGACCATCAATGGATTGACGGATTTCAGAAACTTCAATATTGGCATCAAAAGAATGCCCATGTTTATTTACAAAAGCACGGCGATACTGACTACGAATACGTGCGCCTGTATCAGTACCATAACCAACCCCTGTCTCAATCGTATTGAGACGATCCGCATTAAGTGTTACAACCACAGGGATCTTCTTTTCAAGCCGAGCTTGTTCTTCTAACGCTTGACGCTCTGTCTCATCATTTTGAATATTTGGCATGGATCGCGCTAAGGAATAAGCAGGTGTTGGCTCACTGCCAGAGAATTGTGACTCATCCACTACATCTTGGGTCACTTCTTCAGCAGAGACAACTTGCTGCCGCGCGATATCTGCTTTTTGTTGAGCACTAAATAACTGAGACTGTTCAACCCGTTGTTGATCAACCAAAGCCTGTAAATCAGGTGGTAAATCTAAAGGCGGTTGAATTGCATCAGGCTTAATAGTATCAACAAGTGTGTAGTTAAAATAACGCGTATTGGTTAAGTTATTTGCCAATACATTGACACGCCAGAATGCGTAATCATCACCATCTTTCCATGGAGCAAGACTATCCAGCACTTTTTGAGTAAGCGGTAAAGGCTTGCTTGGATCACTCATTTTATACTCAACAGCTTTTAGCTTATAACGCTCACCTGTGTCGTATTTTAAGTTAATTTCTGCGGTCTTTTCAGGTTGACTGATTTTAACGTCATGTAATCGCCAATAAGCATCAAAATATCCATTGTCTGAAGCTGCATTGGTAATTTTTGTTTTAGTCGCCTCATATTTACCGTGATTAAAAATATCACCTTCATCTTGTTCTGGAATTAAACGAATAACTTGAAATTGAGGTGCGTTTTCACCCTCACCTGTAAATTCAATATTCTGTTTATCAATCTTGACTGGTTCATTTGGTTCAACCGTCACTTTCACCCGACTATCGCTCAGCTTTTCAAAACTAAAGCGTGCATCATAATAACCAACTGCTTGTGCAGCCTGATTTGTCAATGAACGAAGCTGTGGTAAAGCAACATTGAAATCTTCAAATGCTTCTTGGGTAAAGCTTGAAAGTTTTGCTTTGATATTGGTCGCTAACGCCGGTGGAGCGCCTGATACATCAGCACTGATACGAGGAACTCTTTCCGCGCCGAGTAAATTTTCAGGTCTAAAGCGATTGACGATACGTTTAAAAAAGCCAGCTTTTTCTTCTACTTGCTCTGTCTTTGGTTGTAGCTCAGCTAGAGTTCTTCCTGATTCATTTGCCTCAACAATAATCTGGCTATCCGCTTGGATCTCTTGCATTAATCGATCAATATTAACTGGTGGGTTACTGATCTCTGTTAATTCAGATTGTGTTGCTTCATTAACTACAAGCTCAGGATTTTTAGCTACATTCTCTCGATAAGCCAATGCATCATTTTTGGCTTCTTCAGCAATTTGAAAAATCTCGTTCGCCATATTCTGATCTACAGCGATCACAGGAAGATGCTCTAAATTTTCATCTAATTGTATTGGTTTCAGCGTATCAATTTGACTTGGGGCTTCTTCTTGTTGTTTAAGTGCAGCAACACTATCTTGCACAGGATTGTAATATTCTGAAGATAAATTAAATGTTTCATAAGGAATTTCAGGTGAAGGAATCGACTTCACTTGATCTTTCATTCGTTCTATTGTTGAATTTTCAGCCACAACAACAGCTTCTTCGTCGGCATAAGCTACTGATATACAATAGCTAATCAAAAAACCACTACAAATAAGTTTAGGAAAGCTCTGCATTTTAAATATTAAATGCATAGAATGAACCAATGTTGACTGTTTAAACTTAGATTTAGATGGCATGTAGGTCTCTAAACGTACTTTTTTGATTTATCGTTTCTGATCGATGAAAACAACCTCAAATTGTTGATTTTCATCCAATCAAACATTAAAAGTATCATACATGTATTTCTCAGTCTTTTTACAGATCGTCACATTTTTTTATAAATCATAATGAAGTGAACACATGATGAAACAAGATGAACAGTTAATGACATCACGTCGGTTTGCCCCAATGTTTTTCACTCAATTTTTTGGTGCGTTAAACGATAATGTTTATAAACAAGCGCTCCTTTTGGTGATTACATATGGCTGGATTCAACAACAAAGTGCAGCAGTCAGTACACTCAATAATTTAGCCGCGTTACTGTTCATTTTGCCCTATTTCTTTTTCTCCGCCACAGCAGGTCAAGTTGCTGATAAATATGAAAGATCCCAACTCGTCCGCTTTCTAAAGCTACTTGAAATCGTCATCATGATGATCGGTACAGCTGGCTTTCTATTGGGTAATTTATGGCTATTATTATTTGCTTTATTTTTAATGGGGACACACTCAACTTGTTTTGGTCCAATTAAATATGCAATTTTACCAGAAATTCTAAAACCTCAAGAACTCATGTCTGGAAATGCGCTTTTTCAGTCGGGTACATCGATTGCAATTTTGTTTGGTATGATCCTTGGTGGAGCTGTTATTGCTTCCTCCGCAGGTAACTTATTGTGGATTAGTATTACAGTTTTAATTATTGCTTGCTTAGGCTATTTAGCAAGTCGCTTTATTCTCCCGCAAAAAGTTGCTGCCCCTGATTTAAAGATAGATTGGAACTTTTTCCGTACCAGTTTTCAAACCATCAAATATGCCAAAAGTATCCCTATTGTTTTCACCGTTTTATTAGGAAATTCTTGGTATTGGTTCTATGGTGCAACTTATCTCACTCAAATCCCACAGCTTACGCAACAAAATCTACATGCCTCTGAAAATGTAGTGAGCTTATTACTCACCTTTTTCTCTGTTGGAATCGGGATTGGGTCTTTATTGTGCCGACGCATCGGTGGCTCTGAAATTAATATTAAAATGGTCCCTTATGGTGCTATCGGTTTAACCGTATTTGCTTTCTACTTAGCAGCAAGTTTAACTTTTGTACCAGAGCGCACTGGTGAGCTGCTCAGTTTAGGTGACGTATTTTCTGAAGGTGCTGTTTATTATCACGTTATGTTGGCTGTTACACTATTAGGTATTAGCGGTGGATTTTACATCGTGCCTTTATATGCCATGATGCAGGCTTATTCACCTCGCTCTCATCGCGCACGCGTTGTCGCTGCTAATAATATATTAAATGCTGTATTTATGGTCTCTTCAGCAATTTTCTCAATTTTAATCTTAAGCATTTTGAAAATTGATATTAAAATCTTATTTAGCATTACTGCTGTTCTCAGTGCCATTTTTTCATTTTGGTTATTAACACGCCTGAAGCCATTACTGAAAAATGCACCTACTACATTAGAGGATTAATCCATGCGTCACTACACAGGTCTGGATCAACTGATCAATTCATTTGACCAAGCATTACGCAGTTTAGTTCCAGGAGCAACAACTTCTCAGTGCAGCAATCCAGCAAACGATGAAGCCTCACAACTTTGTGTCAGTGATGCTCGCCATGTTGCAGGTTTAATGCGTGTCAATCATAGTGGTGAAGTATGCGCACAAGCGCTTTATCATGGTCAAGCACTCACCGCTAAATTGCCGCATGTCCGTGAAGAAATGCAACAAGCAGCCGTTGAAGAACAAGACCATCTCGCTTGGTGTGAAGATCGTTTGAAAGAATTAGACAGCCATACCAGTGTATTAAATCCAATTTGGTACGGTTTATCTTATGGTATGGGCGCAATTGCAGGCATCGCAGGTGATAAATATAGTTTGGGCTTCGTAGCTGAAACTGAACGCCAAGTAAGTCAACACTTACAAGAGCATCTCCAACAATTACCTGAACAAGATCAACGCTCGCGTAAGATCCTTGAGCAAATGAATGAAGATGAACTACACCATCGAGATACTGCATTAAAAGCTGGTGGTGTGGATTTGCCTGTACCAGTGCGCATTACCATGACAGCTATTTCTAAGCTAATGACTAAAACCAGTTATTACATCTAAAAACAATGGCGTTATATAAGGATATAACGCCATCTTATCAATCACGGCAAACCGTGTTCTGCTTTAAAACGCTCTAAATTTCGAACCGCATCCTGATAACGGAACTGTACACGATTACGATTTGATCGTAGATCAGATAAACGTTTCTTATATTCATCTCGATCTTTAGCTGATAGGTCTTTACGTTCCAACTCTCGCAAATAATGGCTCACATCACTCTGAGAACGATTAAACTCCGAATTTGCTTGATAATATTCGTGTGCGACTTGATAGTAAGGACGTAATGCCTCACGCTTTTCTATCGAACAAACGCGATAATCACCACGCCCTTCTAAGGCTTCATTGAAAATAGATTCAGGTCTACAGTAATATCCCAATCCTTTTTGATAGCCTTTTTCGTATAAAGCTTGGTTCGGAACCACATTGGCTTTCTGACAAGAAGAATAATATTTATCTAAACGAGATTCATATCCAGCTGAGCCATCTTTTTCACCGACACTCGACCAATTTGCTGTTTTGCATTGCTCAACACTCATTGCCGCACAGCCAGATAGCAAAACCGCCATAATAGAAATGGAAACAAGAGTTTTCATCACGTTATTCCTGTTGTTATCATGTTAATTTTAAATAAATTAAAGCGTTATAATCGGATATTTTCTGTTTTGATCATATTGTAATATCTGATTTGGCCACAACTCATACAAAGGAATCTTTACATCTAAAGCAAGCGGTAGTTTTTTAGGATTAAATTGCATCTGATCTAAACTTTCGCCCCATGCAATCACATCGATATCCAAACTAATATGATGCGATGGACGGACACGCCCAGATTGTTGTTCCAATTTTTTTAATATATCAACAATTTCATCAACACTTAAATGGCTTTTTAATAAACATGCCGAATTCCAATAATCAGCACCCACCCCATCACGACAAGGGATTTCATAAATTGAAGAAAACTCAACTGTTCCTAAACTCATAATTTGAGCGTAAGCAAAATTGAAATTTTCTAATTGTTGAACATTACTCGCCAGCGCGAGCGCAAAAATCGTTTCTGTTGCGATCAAGGCGAATTCCTACTGCATTTGCTTGTGCAATGATGGCTGGTTTACGGATTGTAATGCTAATAGAATCAATTGAAGGAAACGTATTAAACAAGACCTCTAGTACCAACTGAGCAGCATGCTCAATCAGTTTAGGTTTTGCATCTTGAATCACTTGCGCAGCAATCTCACAAATCTGAGCATAGTTAAGAGTATCTTCTAACTCATCTGATCGAGCTGCTTGTGACAGATCATTATGAATAGTGAGATCAAGCATTAACGGTTGAATAATTTGGCGTTCCCAGTTGAAACAACCAATCACGGTATCAACCTTTAAACCTTCAATAATAATGGCATCCATCACTTAACATCTCATCTATTTAAACCATTACTAATTTTGAGTAAATGAAATCCCCCTTATAAAAAAGGGGGATAAAACAACAATTATCACTTTACGTTGAAATTTTTAGTGCTTTAACAACGAAGCAGGTTCGATATTGTGAACCATTTTCAAACGCTGGTCAGCATAAATATCGGTATATGGTGCAAGAACACGCATGAAACGATCAAAATATAACATTTGCTTGAATAATAACGCGAAGTCACGAGGGAATTTGATGCCATGACGTTCCCCAACAGCCACCATATCCATCATAATATCATTCAAGTCTGCTGGATTTGAGCTTAAAATTTCCTGTGGATCAGCCAATAATACCCCACTAAATAAACGCTCTAAATCTGCTGCAAGAACTTGGGTATCAATCTTCTGATTGGTCATCCCCATTTTGAGCATGTTTTCAGCCATAGCAATATAATTGGTATGCTGTAAGGCATCCATAAACGCCATACAAGCAGTCCACACTTCTGGATTTAATTGACCAACGATACCGAAATCAATAAAACCAACTCGGCCATCCTCAAGCAGCATCAGATTGCCAGCATGTAAGTCCGCATGGAAACTTTTACACAACATCAGACTACCAAACCATGTATTCATTGCAGTGATTAATACTTGTGTTGGGTCTTTTGCATACTGTTTTACCACATCAAAATCTGTCAATGGCACACCATATAAACGCTGCATGGTTAGAACACGGCGTGTAGAGAATTGGTGATAAACTTTTGGTGCTGTCGCAGCTTGATTGCCCGAAATATTCAGATACTGAACAAAATCATCTAAGTTTTGTGCTTCTTCGATAAAATCAACTTCACGTACCATACGTGTTTTGATCTCATCCACAATTTCAGATAACGATGCAAATTTGATTTTTGGTACAGCTTTTTCTAGAAGTTTGGTTGCCCAGTGCACCACATTTAAATCGGTATATAAAATGGTTTCAACACCTGGTTTTTGTACTTTTAAAACCACATCTTCGCCTGTAACCAATTTGGCAGCATGAACTTGGGCAATCGAAGCTGAAGCTAATGGATTCTCATCAATAAAACTAAAAATCGAGTTTAAATCTTTCCCCTCAAACTCCTCAGCCAATACCTGCTGAATATAGCTAAATGGTAAAGTTGGAGTTTGATCTAAACATCCTTGAAACTCTTGAACGTACTCACGTGGAAATAAGGACGGCGTACTCGCAATAAACTGCCCTAATTTAATATAGGTTGAACCTAATGATTCGAAAGTTTCTCGCATTAATTTTGCATTACTAGGCTTCTCAGTTGCATATTTGACACCTGCTTGTGCTGCAACAATCACTGTTTCACCTATACGTGCAACAGATCGTAATCCATCAACTAAAATATTTCTTTTCATAATCTTTCATTGCCTCGAAGATGGCATTAGTTTAGCAAAATTTATTCAATTTACCGACGCACTTGCCTGACAAACTGGACAATTTACATCTTTTTCAAACTGCAAAATACGTTGTGTTAGATTCAGACCATTCCAAAGCAACAATTTTTGCTTGAGCGGCGTTAAGCCTAAACCCAAAAACAACAATGTGTGATGTGCTTGTAATGACGCTATCATTACAGGCGTTGTTGCAAGCACCCCAGATTCGGCACAACGTAGACCTTCATTGGTCTGATTTTCTTTAGGAAACAAACATTCATAACATGCTGAATCAGATTCAACCATAAACATTTGACCTTCGAAACCGATTGCTGAAGCACTAATCAAAGGCACTTGATGAGTTTTACACACAGCATTGACGAGATAACGGGTCGTAAAATTATCACAACCATCTAACACTACATCTTGATGCTGTACCAATTCATCAGCATTCGTTTCGTCAAATCGTTTATTTTGATAGCTGACTTGTATATGTGGGTTAATCTCTTGTAGGTGTTTCGCCAAAGTTTCTGCTTTGTATTGCCCAAGATCATTTGAGGTAAATGCGATTTGTCTTTGTAGATTACTCATCTCAATTGTATCTGCATCCACGATCGTTATTTTGCCTACACCTGCACGAGCAAGTAACTCTGCACTCGTACAGCCGATCCCTCCAGCACCAACAATCAGCACATTTGCCAATTTTAATTTTTCTTGTGCTTCAATATCCCAACCATCTAATAAAATCTGACGACTATATAAATGCATTTCGTCATCAGTTAATTCAAAAGTATGTTCTAGATGATCAGACACGTTCCATGATCTCAAAATCGGCTTAATGAATGCTGATTTTAAGTGGCTAATCTCATTTAGCAAAGCATTTAATGCTTGCTGCATCATTTATTTTGACAAATCAACGGATTTACCCCAATATTTTTATTACTCTTTAACAGCTTAATAAAATCAATACCTTATGAATCAGCATAAAAACTTTGGGTGTTGAAGTATTTTTCAACCCAAGCTAATGTTTTTTCTTAATTTATTTATGCTATTTTATTGTTCACTGCCGCATAGGCAGCTTAGAAAGAAGAAAAACCCATAACAATCAAATGCTTAGCGTTCACTGCCGCATAGGCAGCTTAGAAAACTAGGTGTAAATGCTCTTTAGGCATATATGGGTTCACTGCCGCATAGGCAGCTTAGAAAGTTACGTTCCAACCAACGCTTTTTTAAGCGTGGTTCACTGCCGCATAGGCAGCTTAGAAAGCATTAAATCAGGTTTTGGTTCTGCATCTCACGTTCACTGCCGCATAGGCAGCTTAGAAAAATCTGTGAAGGCGTATAATTTGTATCGGTCTGTTCACTGCCGCATAGGCAGCTTAGAAAGCGAGTTTATTACCCGTGATGATGCTGGTCGAGTTCACTGCCGCATAGGCAGCTTAGAAATTATGTAGAGCTTAAGTGCAGTCCCGCGAAGAGTTCACTGCCGCATAGACAGCTTAGAAATAATCCCAAGCGCTCAAATGATTTTGCTTGTAGTTCACTGCCGCATAGGCAGCTTAGAAAGTATCAGCTTTTGGTGGCTTTGGTAACGGCATGTTCACTGCCGCATAGGCAGCTTAGAAATTGAATTGCGGTAAAGGCAGCCCATTCTGAGGGTTCACTGCCGCATAGGCAGATTACGATTTCTTCCGATCATGCATCATTTCATAAGTTTGTGCTCTTAATAACTCCTCTTTGGTTGCAAATGAGTTATTTCTAAGCTGGTTTAAAGCACGTTGCTTGCTCGCATCATCAACATCGCTCTTTAAAATCTGATCGCGTTGGGACAAAT
>NZ_GG665949.1:446280-447336 GCF_000156555.1 Acinetobacter sp. ATCC 27244 | reverse complement strand
TTTACCTGATTCTGCCAAACTGCTTCTTCTTGATCAACTTTCTCCAAACGATCAGCGGCCTCAACACCCAACAAGCTTTCTCGCATATTCCGCAATTCTTGAGCAGAGCCACCTTTTTCCTTAATTTCTTGTGTCAGTTGCTGTAATTCAGCAAATTGCATCGACACTCGGACACCATCAGCCAAAGTAGGAGGCAATTGATCTATTAACTTTGCTAACTCAGTTGCTTTTTGCTGTGCTGTTAAAGTCTTATTGGCATGTATACGCATTTGATCAATACTGAATTGATTAAAATTTCGTTCATTTCCAAAAAATGCTTGAATTTCTGCCGCATTGAAAAACTGCTGTTGCAACTTCGACATTTGATCAACAATATTTTGAAATTTATCAATTTCATCTTTTTTGAAATGCGTGCTGGTTTTCAAGTTTTTTAATGCATGCGTATAAGCAACATACTGATCAAGTAAGTAAATTCCATAATTTGCTGCTGTTTCTGGCAAGGTAGCACGTAGATACTGACGAATATCTCCAATTAATTGAGTTTCTGTTTTTTCTCCCAAACTCGAAAAGAAATAATCAAAACAGCTTCGAATACCTATCGTGAGAATCAATTTACCGTCTCCATCGACTTGGAGAGGACAATCAATTTCTGTGCCTTGTAAAGATGGGGCAAGAATAGGCAACTTTCCTGAGAGCTGTGCTTGAGAATTATTTTCAACACTTACGCTATTTATGCCACGCTGTGAGTGTGAATTATTCAGAGGACTTTGGTCGTGAACTGATGGCTTAAACACCCAATAAATAAAAGCAAGGAAAATAATTAAGCATATAGTCGCAATTAAAATGATTTTTTTATTATTAAAATTCTGAACACTCATAATCCATTACTCTATTGTTTCTCAGCTTTCCATGATCAAACGAAGGGAGTAAATCAATTACTCCCTTACCCTATATTGCTTATAAATTTAGATTTTTTAAACGATTCGCTTGTAAGCGGAATGGTGTTACAGGGTTTTGTAAAAAACCAACTAATCCTAGAACCTGATTCACTTCATC
>NZ_GG665949.1:440021-445364 GCF_000156555.1 Acinetobacter sp. ATCC 27244 | reverse complement strand
CTAGATGGTTAAATGCATAGTTATCGCGAATGACCGTACCAAGATGACTTGAGCAACGCGGAACTAATCCATCACTATCACCCGGAATCAGCAATGAAGTCGCCGTTAGGGCATAATCAAATGGATCGAGTGCATTTGTAAACGGACTTATTCCAGTCCATGAGTAATAACGAACACCGTTACTTTCAAGTTCTCGCCCTGAACCACATGCTGTCATCGGTATTCCAGCAGGGAAACGTTGATTAAACTCTGCTGCCCCAGCAGTCGTCAGCGACCAAAGTCCAGCTAAAGAATCTTGATCATAGTAATTACCAGAGCCTATTCCAATTAATGCTCCGAATGCATTGACACCAGCAGAAATGACAGGTGCAGCTATTGGCCCAACTGGTGATTGTGTAAAGTCATAAACCACATCCGCTACATTCGAACCTTTTCCTGGGCCAGCAACAGCGGTAACGGAGGCTACTTTATCGGGCATCAAACCCGCTACATAGCGAATTGAATGCGTCCCATGACTATGACCGACCAAGTTCACTTTCTCAGCACCACTTATGGCTAAAATTTGTTTGGTCTGTAAGAGCAGTTGTTCTCCTCTTACTTCTGATGAGTTAAATGCAGCTTGTTGTGTAACAAATACATTCGCACCATTGCTCACCAAATCTTCAGTAATTCCATGCCAATACTGCAATGGGCCAACAGCCGAGAACCCTGACATTCCATGAGCTAATACAATCGGGTATTTTGTTTTTGCATAACTAGAAGTAACATTTGTACTTCCGCCTACTGAACAAGATTTCACATCACAGTTTTGCCATGATGCTTTTGGCGATAGAAAACTAAATAAACCAGCATGTACAACTGATCCACCACTAATGAGCATGCCCGTCGTTAAAACTATTGCATTGAGATATTTTTTCTTCACTTTTCTGCTCCAAGCATTTTTGATTTTTATTACAACAACTTAGTCCTAGGCTATGTATAAGGATCCATTCCTACATACATCAGACTTGCAAAGTATACTCCTCCAAAATATTGTGTGATTTTTAGACTAAAACAAACGATGCCAAAATCATAACAATTCACGCCAATTTTGGTATGAAATGAAAAAAATCCGATGAATGAACATTTTCAAATTAATTTTACTGTTTTAATTTTTACTAAATTTAAGCAAAACTGCAAAAGGAATTTTCCTAATATCATGAGTATTCCCCGCCTTCATCATCCACATTTTATTAGTAGTTCTTATGTCCACTTACTAAGCGAAGTCGTTGCTCGGTGGAATATTTCAGCAGAAGAATTATTTTGGGGTACAGGAGTAGAAATAGAGAAATTGCATGATATTAATTATAAAATTAGTTTAACTTCTTTCAAAAAAGTTATTGCAAGAACGATTGATTTGACCCAAGAACAAGGCATCGGTTTTTATGCAAGTACACAATTAAAAATCAGTTCTCATGGTTTACTTGGTTTCACTGTTGCGATTGCCAAAAATCCACTTGATGCTATTCAAACCATCAATCAATTTGTGAGTCTGCAATGTTCCTTTGTTGATTTACATTTTGTCGTTGAAAATGAATTGGCCTATTACAATATTATTTATGATAAATCTGTAATGGATTTTAACGACCCTTGTGACTTGCAAGCTTATGAATTTAGCTGTGTTTTCTTTTTAACCGGCTTTGTGCATTTGGCAAGGTTCTTTATTCCAGATTTTAAACCAAGCATAGATCTACAATGTAAGTGTCCTGAATATTTTTCTCGTTTTAAAAATATTTTGGCATCTAGTTTTACAGAAATACATTATGAACAACCCCATACTCGCTTAATAAGCTCAGCGAAGTTTTTAGAGAAACCATTAAGCATGTCTGACCCACTAACGTCTGAAAAATTTAAATTATTATGTCAGAAAGAGCTTGATGAGCTGGTGGCGACACAAAATATTTTACATCGTGTTAAAAATTTGATCGATGATCAGCATCAAGGCTTGCTCAATATTGATCAAGTTGCTCAAAAACTAAATCTAACCAAACGTACTTTGCAACGGATGCTGCAAGAGCAAAATGTAAGTTTTCAGATTCTTTATGATCAAGTACGAAAAGCAAAAGCACAAAAATTAATTGCTGAATCCTTTTATAACAAAAGATGAGATTGCAAGGAATTTAGGCTATTCATCACTTTCTAGTTTTAATCGTGCTTATAAACGTTGGGAAAATCAATAAACGTATCCAAATAAAAAGTGATGGTTTCAACCATCACTTTTATTTGTCTCGGATACCTTATCAAAAACTATTTACTTGCTTTTTGATAACGATCATTTACTTTATTCCAATTCACCACACTCCAAAATGCATTGGTGTAATCGGCTCGACGATTTTGATATTTCAAATAATATGCATGTTCCCAAACGTCCAAACCTAGCAAAGGCTGACCTTTCTTCTCGGCAATATCCATTAATGGATTATCTTGGTTTGGTGTTGAGGTAATTTCTAATTTACCTTGTGGATTGACAATCAACCATGCCCATCCTGAACCGAAACGACTGGTCGCTGCTTGGTTAAATTGTTCCTGAAAAGCTTTAAATGAACCAAAATCTTGATTGATTTTCTTTAACAATTTAAGGCTTACCTTACCCGTTCTATCAGTTGGGGCTAAGCTTTCCCAGAAAAATGCATGGTTAAAATGTCCACCACCATTATTACGAACTGCAGCATTGTATTTAGAGATCTGTTGCTGAATCTGCTCAATATTCAATTTATCCAACTCTGGATAGGTCTTGATCTGAGCATTTAAGTTATCGACATAGGCCTTATGGTGTTTACCATAATGAATTTCCATCGTTTGCTGATCGATAGCAGGCTCTAAAGCATCACTTTTATATGGCAATGGTGCTTGAGTGAAGTTTGCAAAAGCTGAAATACTTACACTCGAACATACTAGTAATGTAAGTAAACCTTTGTTCAGATATCGCATGATTTCAATCCAATCTTGATAATAATTTTCATTATCAATATATAAGCAAATCTACGATACGTCAAAACAGGCTACAAACTGATACATTAAAAGTGAAAAGTACAGCATTGGCTGTACTTTTCAAACAACCCAATCTATTTCGCTGCCATACGAATTGCACCATCTAAACGGATAACCTCACCATTGAGATATGCGTTTTCAGCAATGTGCGCAACTAAGCGAGCGAACTCCTCCGGACGCCCTAAACGTGAAGGATAAGGAACCATTTGCCCAAGTGCATCTTGAACATTTTGTGGCAGACCTTTCAGCATCGGTGTTTCCATGATGCCTGGTGCAATTGTCATAATACGAATACTATTACGTGCTAGCTCACGCGCAATCGGCAAAGTCATCGCAACAACTGCACCTTTTGATGCTGAATAAGCTGCTTGACCAATTTGGCCATCAAAAGCAGCAACTGAAGCCGTATTTACAATCACACCACGATCTTCGTCACCCTCTTCCATACTATTCTTACTCATCGCATCTGCTGCATAACGCAACATGTTAAATGTACCAGTAACGTTGATATGCAAAACTTTGGAGAACATTGCCAAATCATGAACTCCATCTTTACCCACTACTTTTGCCGACGGTCCCACCCCAGCACAATTGATTAATCCGTGTAGACTTCCATGCTTTTCAACAACCTCTTTAAAGAACTGCTCAGCTGCTTGTTCATCCGTTACATCTAATTTTACGAATTCTGCTTGGTCACCTATAGCTTTCGCTTGTTGCTCGCCAACTTCAGCATTCATATCCACCAAAGTCACAAAAGCGCCTTTTTCAACTAAATATTCAGCCGTTGCTGCACCTAAACCAGAGCCACCGCCTGTAATAACAAAATGTTTTCCTTGAATTTTCATTTACATTTCCTATCAAATTAAAGATATAAATTTTTATAACTGAGAGTAATCTCAACTTTTTTTCGATACAATTCCAAAAAGTAGCAAATTTAATGCAACTTTTGAGCATTCAACTATTTACTCTCCTGTATTACATGCGTGTATGAGCAAAAATCCTCCACTCGACCTTAATTCTGCCAAAGATACTATTTCAAATGCTTTGATACGCGAAGCATTAAGTGTTGCTGCAAGTCGTGGCTTAAATATTGTCAATATTGCGAATCGGGCCAGTATTTCAGCTGAACTATTAACTTCTGCCAAAGCACGTATTCCCGTTACCCAATGTGCTCAACTTTGGGTAGAGCTTGCTGAAAGCATGAATGATGAGTTTCTTGGCATGGACTCCCACCCGATGCGTCGTGGCAGTTACAAGCTATTGGCAAAACTTGCATTTGAAGCAGATACATTAGAACAAGCTATTCGAGAAATTTTAAAATTCCTAAGTTTAGTACTGGATGATATTCATGGTGAGTTGGTTCAAAATGGAAGCAAAGCCTATTTAATTCTGCATGACCGTGATCAGCCGAAACGTATGTTCACCTATTCAACTTTCTTGATGTTAGTACATAGCTTAATGTGTTGGTTAAGCGACCAACGAATTGCATTTCTAAAGATGTCTTTCAAATGCCATCAGCCTGTGGAAATACAAGATTATCGAATTCGTTTTTGTGAAAACATCCAGTTTCATGCAACCCAAAATTGTATTGAGTTCGATGCACATTATCTCAAACATAAAATTAAAAAAGACAAACAAGCATTAAATGATTTTCTAAGACATACACCCTATAACTTGATTGTACGTTTTAAAAATGAAAATTCTCTTAGTCTTCAAATTCGTCGGCAGCTACTCTTACAACCTCCATCAGAGTGGGCTGAGCTGAAAGACATTGCACAACAATTAAATATGTCTACAGCGACGATACAAAGACGACTAAAACAAGAAGGTGTAAGTTACCAGCAACTTAAAAATGATATTCGCTGCGATATTGCGATTGAGAGACTAAGCAAGACCAACGACTCTATCCAAAGTATTAGTGATGATCTTAATTTCCATGATCCAAGTGCTTTCCATCGTGCTTTCAAAAAATGGAGTGGCGTGAGTCCAGGAAGTTATCGAAAATCTGCACCGAACAAACAGAATCGCCTACATCATTTAGGCTAGTGAATGGAGTTGACTCATGTACATCCCTCAAATATTTAAAGAAACGCGTCAAGATGTTTTACATGATTTAATTCGCCAATATCCTTTTGCGACTCTCATCACTCAGAATAATGCAGGGCTAGATGCTATGCATTTACCTATTGAGTTGCTAGTTAATGATGAACAAAATGCGACTTTAGTTGCTCATATCGCCAAAAACAACCCACTCCATACACAAATAGACAATGGTGCTGAAGTTCTTGTGATCTTCCAAGGCCAACAAGGATA
>NZ_GG665949.1:436223-439332 GCF_000156555.1 Acinetobacter sp. ATCC 27244 | reverse complement strand
CCACAAGGATATATCAGCCCCAATTGGTATCCATCCAAACAGCAACATCATCAGCATGTACCAACTTGGAATTATCAAGTCGTTCACGTCAAAGGAAAAATTTATTTCTCTCAGGATGAAAAAGTATTACGTGGAATCTTGGCACGCCTAACTCGAACACATGAAGCCAAACAGGACAAACCATGGAAAATGTCAGATGCACCAAGCGAATATATCGCAGAGGAATTAAGACATATTGTTGCTGTTGAAATCCAGGTATCTGAAATGATCGGCCAGTTTAAAATGAGTCAAAATCGTGATCCGATCGATGCGATGGGAATAGTAGAGGGCTTAGAACAACAAGGTAATATTGAATTGGCACAAGCTGTAAAGCATTCTACGCAAAGTAATTAGTCTATTTTTGTGCCAAGCTCACGCGGTCATTTCCACCATAGTCTTTGATGGTCTGGATTTGGTTAAAACCGTGCTGCTCAAAGATTTCACGCACGACTTGCCCCTGATCATATCCATGTTCAAGGGCAATCCAACCTTCTGCTTTTAACCAATCTTTACCTTGCGCAATGATTGTTTCAATATCGGCCAAACCATGATTAGCTGCAATCAAAGCCCGTTCTGGTTCAGATTTTAGCTTTTGCATATGTACATCATCAGGATCGATGTAAGGCGGATTAGATACAATCAGATCGAATTGCTGTTGTTCCAAAGCCTCAAACCAAGCGCCACAGGCAAACTTCACCTGAGATAAGCCATGCTTTAACGCATTTTCCTGAGCAACCTCCAAGGTCGGTTGGTAAATATCAGTTGCTGTCACAGACCATTGAGGACGCTCACTTGCCAATGCCAGAGCAATTGCACCCGTCCCTGTGCCTAAATCAACAATATTAGCCTGCGGATCTAGTGATAGCTTTAACACCGTTTCAACTAGGATCTCTGTATCTGGACGTGGCACTAAAGTATCGTGTGTAACTTTTAAATCGAGCGTCCAAAACGGCTGTGAACCCGTGACATAAGCCAGTGGTTCGCCTTGCTCAATGCGTGCAAGCCCATCTAGATAAGCTTGCTCTTGAATCTCAGTTAACTCTTGCTCAAGTCTTAGTTTTAACTCCAAAGAATTGACACCTAAAATGTGTTCAAGCAACCATGCAGCTTCTTGACGCTCATAGCTATCGATTTCACCTTTGATTTCTAATGCCTGAGCGATATTCATTAGCCGCCATTTTCCTGTGCAAGCATTGCTAACTGATCAGCTTGATATTCACGATGTAAGCTATCCAGCAATTCCGTTAAATCACCTTCCATAATTGCATCTAACTTATATAAAGTCAGATTGATACGATGATCAGTCATACGACCTTGCGGATAGTTATAAGTACGAATACGCTCAGAACGATCACCAGAACCAACCAAATCACGGCGCATTTCCGAAGTTGCAGCATCAGCAGCTGCGCGTTTGGCATTTTCTAATCTCGACACTAACAGAGCCATCGCTTTGGCTTTGTTTTTATGCTGCGAACGTTCTTCCTGACATTCCACCACTACCCCTGATGGAATATGAGTGATACGTACTGCCGAATCGGTTTTGTTAATGTGCTGACCACCTGCACCTGAAGCACGATAAGTATCGATACGTAAATCTGCTGGATTAATTTCAACTGTGGTGTCGACATCAACTTCTGGAAGAATCGCAACGGTACATGCTGAAGTATGTACACGACCTTGAGACTCTGTCGCAGGCACACGTTGTACACGATGCGCACCGCTTTCGAATTTCAAGCGACCATACACACCTTCGCCATCAATACGGCAAATGACTTCTTTATAACCGCCATGTTCACCTTCATTTTCTGAAAGCACTTCAATACGCCAGCCTTGTGTCTCCGCATATTTACTATACATTCGGAATAAATCGCCAGAGAAAATTGCTGCTTCATCACCACCTGTTCCTGCACGAATCTCAAGATAAGCAGCATTGGCATCATTTGGATCTTTAGGAATCATCAACACATTCAATTGATCTTCAAGCTCAACTAATCGTGCTTTATTTTCTTTAATTTCTTCCTCTGCCATGTCTTTGAAATCTGGATCTGATTTCATCATTTCAGCAGTTTCAATATCTTCTTCTGCTTGACGATATTTACCCCAAACTTCGGTGATTTCAGTTAAATCATTGTGTTCACGGGACAGTTTACGAAATCGTTTATTGTCCGAAATTACTTCTACATCAGCGAGCAATGCAGTCAGCTCTTCGTGACGATCACACAGTTGATCTAGTCTTAAACGGAGTGATGCTTTCATGGGTGGAATATCTCAAATCTAAAGACTCTGTGCACATCAAAAATAGAGCACGAGTAAAATCAAAAAATTGCGCATAGTTTACAGATTCTACGAATCAAAAGACATAGAGAAACTGGCTAACTTACTATTACAGCACCATTTCATCACAAATTATGCTGCTTAGATAACGATAAATCATTCCGTCTACCGAAATACCAGATCAGCTTTATTGTTAAGTTAAGAAGTAAGGCTTAATTTTGAGCTGAGCGTAACATAAGATTACAACCCATTCACCAAACCGTAATAATACGGTCGATAGTCTTCACAATTTATCACTCAAACCTTGTTACATTTGCAACCATTAGAAATGATGTCCAATTGATGATGGACATGTAGTCATGATGAAAGCAAATATTTTATTATTGGGTGCGATCTTAGCGAGCTCAACTGTAGCAACGACAACTTATGCTGATAATGCAACACGTGTTGCTGCTACATCTGCGCTGGGTAGTGTTGTGGGTACTGCAATTGGTAAAGAAATTGGCGGTCATAATGGCGCTTTGATCGGTTCTGCTGTAGGTGGTGCTGGTGGCGCTGCTGCGGCAAGTAGCAAACGTACTCGTACCGAAGCTGCAATTGGTGGCGGTTTAGGTGGTGTTGGTGGATATGCTGTAGGTAAAAATGTCGGTGGAACCACAGGTGGTTATATCGGTGCTGCTGCTGGCGCCGCTGGCGGTGCTGCCTTGGGCCGTCAAGTTGGTCAAGATCGTTATTATGATAACCGCCAAAACCAAAAGAAAAAGTGGAAAAAGAAAAAACATCGTCGCCATTGATA
>NZ_GG665949.1:396157-435169 GCF_000156555.1 Acinetobacter sp. ATCC 27244 | reverse complement strand
AAGCTTTTAGTTGTTCAAACAAGTGGGACCATCTCTGATTCAAATAAAGCACCTTCGGGTGCTTTTTTATCAACTCAGACTTTATTCAATAGAGTAAATTCCAAAAATATCGGTATTTGAAATACATATTTCCAATTAATTTAATTGGACAATAAAAAAGCGCCTTACGGCGCTTTTTTAAATATACAAATTAGTTTGCATATACAGGGAATTTTGCACAAACAGCTTCAACTTTAGCTTTTACTTCAGCGATAACTTTTTCATCGCCTTTGCTATCGATAATATCAGCGATCCAACCAGCCAACTCACGAACTTCAGCTTCACCAAAACCACGCGTTGTGACTGCTGGAGTACCAATACGGATACCAGAAGTAACGAATGGAGAACGTGGATCATTTGGAACTGCATTTTTGTTCACAGTGATATGCGCTGCACCTAACCATGCATCTGCATCTTTACCCGTTACATCTTGTTTGATCAAAGATAATAAGAATAAATGGTTTTCTGTACCACCAGAAACAACATCATAACCACGAGCCATTAATACTTCAGCCATTGCCTGAGCATTCTTAACAACTTGTTGTTGGTATGTTTTGAACTCTTCAGACATTGCTTCTTTGAAACAAATTGCTTTAGCAGCAATTGCATGCATCAAAGGACCACCTTGGTTGCCTGGGAATACCGCTGATTGAAGTTTTTTCTCAATTTCTTCGTTTGCTTTTGCAAGGATCAAACCAGAACGTGGACCACGAAGTGTCTTATGCGTTGTAGTCGTTGTTACATCAGCAATTTGAACTGGGTTCGGATAAACACCAGCAGCAACTAAACCTGCAACGTGAGCCATATCAACAAAAAGATAAGCACCAACTTTATCCGCGATATCACGGAAACGCTGCCAATCAACAACTTGGCTATAAGCAGAGAAACCAGCAACGATCATACGTGGCTTGTGTTCTAATGCTAAACGCTCTACTTCTTCATAATCGATTTCACCCGTTTCTGGGTTTAAGCCATACTGGATCGCATTATACGTTTTACCAGAGAAACTTACTTTCGCACCATGAGTTAAGTGACCACCATGCGCTAAGCTCATACCTAAAACAGTATCACCTGGGTTAAGTAATGCTAAGTAAACAGCAGAGTTTGCTTGTGAACCAGCGTGTGGCTGAACGTTTGCATAGTCTGCACCAAACAACTCTTTTGCACGGTCAATTGCAAGTTGCTCGATTACATCAACATATTCACAACCGCCATAATAGCGTTTGCCAGGATAGCCTTCTGCATATTTGTTAGTAAGTTTTGATCCTTGTGCTTCCATCACAGCAGGAGAGCAATAGTTTTCAGATGCAATTAACTCAATATGAGCTTCTTGGCGTTCGCCTTCAGAAGCAATCGCTTGAGCTAATTTTGGATCAAATTCAGCAATAGAAATATTGGCAAACATTAGCGGGGGTCCTATAAATTAGGGCTTTTAAGCCGTGCTAAAGATTGGTGCATATTGTAGCACGAAGTTTATAAGTAAGAAGAATGAAGTTTGCTTAATTCTCAATAAAAATCGCTTATGTTGATAAAAATTTCACTTTTGATTCATTAAGATTTTTCCTTAAACTTAGCATTGAGCTTTATAATTAATTGTCTAGATAAAATGATTCGCATCAACGGAAAAATTCAGCATTTAGAAATATATGATTTTTACTGTGTTAGAAATCGAAAATATGAAACTCAGATAGAACAAGAGCAAGCTGTTTTAGCACAAACACTCATAGCAAATTTGTTTGATGTTGATGCCCGCGTTTTAGCTTATAGGATCAATAAAACTTATAAAATATATAGCTTTCAAATTGCTCACCATACAGTTATGGGGATTACTGAACATATTTTTTTTCAAGAAGGTGATGAGCTTTATGTCGTTATTGATCCCAATAGCTTTACCGATATAAGTCTTGCATATGCAATCTACCATCCTGAACAAAATTTGATTTATTCACTTCCTCAACACGGCTTTACTATAGAAGGTTTAAGAAAAAGACAGAAAACAATTGGACTTTCATTCTTTATATTAAGTTTTTTAATAAATATTTTCTTTTTAGTTAAATGGGAATCTTACGAAGAAATTTTTATAGAATCAGCATTGGCTATTCTTGTAAGTTTATCTTTAGCCTTAATCGCATATTTTTCGGCCGGACTACTATATAAACAAGCAGTTCAGGAAAGTATGCAAATTTATAAAACATTTGGTTTCAATAACGTTGAAAAGATTGATTTCAAATCAGAAGTCTACGTGCACAAACCAACGAGAATAATATGTTCAGATATTGCTTACTTAAAAGTAAAAATTCAGGAATAATTTAATTATAAATTACTCCCGATGAATTAATTAGCAGGCATCGTCATTTTCACATCATTCACAATATTTTCAATATTCGCACCATATACTGTACCATGATCCCATTCAGCATTGGTAATATACTGAATGTTCGAACCTTTATTCCTTGCATTCAATACCAATGCATCTGTTGCTAATTTTGGAACAGTTGTATCTTTCGCACCTTGATAAATGATTACAGGCTGATTTAGTTTTACTTGTGCTGGTTGAGAATCCTTTTCTAAAAACGTTTTAACCAATGGAATCGTCATGAAATTTGTTTGCGTTCGAGGATAGTTTGTTAAATCAACATTACTTTGCAAATGCGTTTGCATAGCACCACCAAACCTTCCCCCTAGCACATCTGCACAATCTAATTCGGCCCTACTCGCAATTTGATCTGTTGGCGATTTAAAAATATTTATGTAGCTAAACGTTGGCTGGAGATTGCGCAATCCAGCGGTGATTAATGCTGTGTATGTATCTAGTTGGGCATACATAGGTATTTGCTGCTCAACAGGCGCATTTTCAACAGACTCCTCACCCTTTCTTAATATGAGTTCAAGGTTTGACGCTGGTGCAATGGCAATAGTTCCTTTGTAATCGAGCTTGGCTCGACTTGCGTATTGTGCTGCTCCCAAAGCTGCGTGACCACCTTGGGAATGCCCTACGGTCATCCATTGTTGTGAAGTGAGTTTTCCACGACTAGATAGATAAGCTCTCGCAGCAACTACAGCATCAGTAATCGAATAGGCTTCACTTTTTAGATTTAAAAATGGATGTAGTTCCCGACCACTGGGTTCACCAAGCCCCTCATAATCAGGCGCAACCACCACATAACCTGCCGCCAGAAATTGGCTAATCATACTTTGAATAGCAGGATGGGTTGCTTGACGACTTGGTGCACATTGATCCGCGACACCAGTTGTACCATGTGCCCATGCAACAATTTTCCAGCCCGTTGCAGGCATTGGTCCACCTGGAACAAACAGCAAGCTGGTTGCCATAGTCTCTTTACCATTCTGCCCTAGCATTTTATAGGTCATCACCAAGCTTTCTGATGCAACTGCACTAAAATCTGTTTTTGTATAAAGCTCTGGTATACCTACCACTGGCTCTTGAATATTATTTTCAGGTATTGTTGGTTTTGGTATATAGCTAGTATTTCCATCACCACCGCCACAAGCAGTAAAAAACAAGCTAGAACTTAGTATTACAACCGTCAATAACTTCATTTTCATCTGATTTTCCCTTAACTATTTTCATTATCATTATTCGCTTTAGAAATCATGATTCTAAAGTCATGTAATCTTCACAAGATTTACGCTTAATCACGTTTTTTTTCAAGTTTTTTTTAATCCTGATTTATATTTACTCATAACAGCATTGGAACTTAAAGAATTCATCCCTCTAACGCATATTCAAACTCATTTTCTTGTAAGATAAGTGCATCTATTCAACTTCAATTGAGTCAACTTTTATGCAAACCATCATTTTAGATACTGAAACACATACACTAAATGGTTTGCCGATTGAAATCGCCTATGCGCCTATCGAAATTGAAAGTGGCAAACTGAGTTTAGATAAGAAAAAATTTTTGATCAGTTATACCAAGTCGGTCAACCGATATCCTTTGCAGCAATGGCTGTTCATCATATTTTAGAATCCGATCTAGTGGATCGACCTTTTTATAATGAATTCCAACTTCCAACAGAAACAACTTATATTATTGGTCACAATGTTGATTATGACATCGCAGCAATCGCACGTTGTGGTGTGGAGACATCTCACTTAAAACCTATCTGTACACTTGCCTTGGCACGTCATGTCTGGCCTGATGCTGAAGCACATAACATTTCAGCACTAATTTACTTAATTTCTAAAGGCAGCGATAAAGCAAGAGAAATGCTAAAAGGCGCACATCGTGCAGATGCAGATATCATTTTAACTGCTAATATTTTGATGCATATCATCCACCAACTTGATATTCAAAATATCGAACAACTTTATATTGCATCAGAAGAAGCTCGCATTCCGAAATCGATTACTTTTGGGAAACACAAAGGCACTGCGATTCAAGATTTGCCTACAGATTATGTGCAATGGTTGCTTCGTCAAGATGACCTTGACGTCTATTTGCGCAAAGCATTAGAAACTAAGTTAGTAAAATAGACCTAGAGATAAATAATTGCGTTTATTTAAAGCAAAATGATGATATTTAATAAATTGTTAATATAAATGTCACTTTTCAACTTTATCTTAGCCCCCTATCAAAGTCTTGATTGGGGAAAGACGAAAAGATGTCACACTATTTTAAAACTGAGCTGGGACAAACCGCTTTAAAACAACGTAATATCGCTTTAACCGCACGTCAACGTCGCTTATTACTTTTAATTGATCATGATGACTTTCATGAACTAAATCAAAGCCACAAAGATAAGCTCGCACCAACTGAGCTTATACAACAATTGATCGAAATGGGATTATTGGCTGAACAAGCCACATCTCCAAACCTAACCAATGAAATAAAAATAAATTTAAATGAGGAAGATGACAAATCGCCCGAATTAGATAATCCGACTCAGTTTGCAGAATTAGCGAATCCCACAAATGAAGAAATTGATCGCTTAGAAAAACTTGCATTTGTAGAAATTCAACAACTCATGATCCAAACATTGAGTAGTTATTGTGGCTTAATGGCACGTCCTTTGATTCAACAAATTCAGCAAGTCAAAACGATACCCGAACTGAAAGTTTGTCAAATGCAATGGATCACCTCATTACAAGAGTCGCGTATCCCTCCCGTCCAGCTGAATCAAACACTTAAATTAATTAATTATTCTGTAGAGCACTTATAGTAGCGTTAGTACATAATCGGGCCATTGGAACTTAAAACTGCTGATTTAATAGCCAAGAAACAGCTTTGTTCAGGCATACATATTTACCTGCTTGTTTTTTTTCCCTATGATGTGGCTCGCATGCGCTCATAGCTCAACTGGATAGAGTACAGGTCTCCGAAGCCTGTGGCGTGGGTTCGAGTCCCGCTGAGCGCACCATAATTGCTTTTCAATAATTTCTATTAAATTAAAATAAAAATTCCACTGATTCCCTCTGAAAAACAAGCTATAACAGAAAGATATAAAATTACTTTGGGCTTGGGGCGAATGTCTAATTCAACAAATCCATTTCACTCTAAAACATTTACAATTCTATGGATAGCGACTGTCTGTTCCAATATTGGCACATGGATGCATGATGTCGGTGCGGGCTGGTTAATGGCAGGTTTAACCGACTCACCGATTTGGGTCGCACTCATTCAAACTGCTACTTCATTACCGATATTTTTATTAGCGTTACCCGCAGGTGCTTTCGCTGATATTTTTAATCGACGAAAAATCTTACTGGTCACTCAGTCATTTTTAGCGCTGTTCGCATTATTATTAGGATATTTAGTCTATATTAATGCAGTTACACCACTCACGATTATCGGCATTACCTTTTTAATGGGAATTGGTACGGCATTTACTGCGCCAGTTTGGCAAGCAATCGTTCCAAGTCTTGTTCCCAAAGCCGCTTTGCAACAAGCAGTTGCTGTAAACAGCGTGGGGATTAATATCAGTCGAGCAATTGGCCCTGCAATCGCAGGTCTAATCATTACAACCTTAGGTATAGCTTACCCATTTTTCTTAAATGCACTCACTTTTTTAGTCGTAATCACCGCGCTATTTTGGTGGAAACCAGCACCAACGATGCAACGGCAGCTACCCAAAGAAGACCTACTCGGCGCGATTCGTACCGGTATACGCTACGCTTTTCATAGTCAAGCGTTAAAGAACACCTTATTTCGTGCGATCAGTTTTTTCCTATTCGCCAGCGCCTATTGGGCGATGTTACCTTTAATCGCAAAAGAGGTCTTGCAAGGTGGTGCATCCACCTACGGAACACTTTTGGCATTGGTCGGTGTCGGTGCTGTCGTCGGTGCATTTACCTTGCCAAAGCTAAAAAAGAAGCTAAATACCGATCAATTGGTAGTTTTTGGTAGTTTAGGCACAGCACTGGCCATGTTTATTTTTGCTTTAATCCCGAATCTGGGTTTGGCTTATATGGCTAGTTTTATCGCTGGATTTTCTTGGCTTACGGTACTCACCAATCTCAATGTATCTGCCCAAGTGTCATTACCTGAATGGGTTCGTGCTCGAGGATTAGCAATCTTTGTCACTTTTTTCTTCGGCTCCATGAGTCTTGGCAGTTTGATTTGGGGACAACTTGCTTCCATTACCAGTATTCAAACCAGCTTATTAACAGCCTCAATCTGCTTATGTTTGGTTTTACCGATTAGCCGCTTCTTTAATTTAGCTAAGGGACAAGAGCTGAACTTAGCACCATCTTCACACTGGCCTGCCCCGCTGGTCATAGATGAAATTCGTCCAGATCGAGGACCTGTGATGATTTTTATTGAATACCAGATTTCAGCACAAAATCGAGATAAATTTATTCAACTGATGGATATGTTTAAACATCAACGATATAGAGATGGTGCTTACTCGTGGGGGATTTTTCAAGATTCAAATAATGACAGCAAGTTTATTGAATATTTCTTGGTAAGCTCATGGGTAGAACATTTACGTCAACATGAAAGAGTCACTTTTGAGGATCAAAAACTACAAGCTGAGATACAAGCACTACATAGTGGCGATACGCCACCCAAGGTAAGCCACTTTATTGCTCCATAAATTTGAGCTCAATCCCTAAGTGAATATCTTAGGGATTTCTTTTATGATTCAACTTTTATTTGAGCTAAATGTAAACGCAATATACGTCGTATTTCTAGAATAGCTTCTGGTGTTTCTTGGATAGAATGCCCACCACGAATAATCAACTCTGAAGCAGCGTTAGGTAAATGAGAACTTTGATAAGGCACTATACCATCAGTCATTTTATCGACCGATTGTCCTGAAGTTGAATTACCAACAATCGAATGATAAATAACATCTTTGCTAGGTTGAATCTCTTTGCTGAGCTGCATAAATTTAGAACCATGACTCAAATCACCCGCACCATTTTCAATCAAACCTTTTTCATTTGACCGGCTCAACGGCTGACCTTGCTCAACCGCAGTATAAAACTCATGTGGCAATTTTATAATTTTACGGGCAAATTGTGTAAACCAACGGTCCGCATATTGCGTGCCTTGATGAGGCGCAGCAATAAAAATAGCTCGGGAAAAATTGGTTAATGGCTCAAATTGAAACCGTTGTTTGATCACAGCTTGTTGTTGATATTGTACCAACTGCGCTGTATTCATTTTCTCTACAGCTGCTGATGAAATATCAGCCTGACTCACAAGCAATCGACTAATTACCCCACCCATACTATGACCGATCAAAACAGCTTGATGGGCAGCTTGGCTTGAAGCATCAAGTTGATTAAATGCTTGTTGCAACAAAGCATGAATTTGGTAGCGACTCTCGAAAATTGGCATATTTGTTGAGTAAAAAACATTCCAAACTTGATAGTTTTCTCTCAGATCTTCAGCCCCAATAATATCATTGGTCAAGGAAACCCAAGCTTCTGGACTGCTGGCCAAACCATGAATTAAAACCACTACTTTTTTCTGAGGATGGTATGGCTCCAACATATATAAATGCGGCATGATCAAATTTCGTTCTTTATTAATTAAAGTCCAATAACCAAGTGCACCTAAATTGTATTTAGCAAGCCAAGCACCATACGGCGCTGAATAATTTCCTGTAATGACATAAGGGTATCCTTCAACGTCAAACCGTGTTGTTTGAAAAGGATCAAATAAATGTATTTTAAAGCTTGAATCTTCCAATATTTCATTGATTGAACTGATTTTTTTAGGTTCTGCTATCGCAGTAATTGGAAAAAATTTAGGTGCATGGATATTAGGATTCGGCTGCCCTTTATAATAGTCATGTGGGTTTAAAATAAATTTCGGCTGAATTGGTTTTTCTTCACGCTCCGCAACAAACTCAGCGCCTAAACCATCCTGACGATTTACAATATTAAATCCAGAAAAGTTCATGTTATAACTAGATTTAAAAGCGTTTAGTTGAAGTGTCTCTAATGCGGGATATTTTTTAAAATCCAAAAGATAACAGTGAGATTCAAAGCAAATATCGCTCAATCGACCATCACGTTTAAATGCACTTGTGAGCATTTGGGAAATGGAAACATTATAAATAATTCGTACTTGATTCAAACGATAATCAAAAATACGTTCTTGAGCGGAGCTATTTGACTTAAAGAGATAAACATAACTATAGCGAAGGCTCTTATCTAAAAAATGCAATTTCTGATCTAAACAACTATTCATCTGACCAAGCATACGACACCTCTCAGTATTCATGCTCATCGCTTTAGCTAAATAAATTTCACTCACCGCTGCATAGAAATCATCTTTTTTATCATTAATGTTTTTGATTTGATTAACACAAGCATCTACGTTATTCAGGCATTGCGCTTGATTGGTTTTCGTCAAATAAAGTAAGTTTTCCGTTTGATAACTAAATTTATTGGTGAGTAGAAAGTTATCAACTTTACTTTTTAATGCGTGGCTTAATTTTTCTTCTTTTAAATGAATCGCCTGACATGCGCTGATTAAAAACAGACAGCTCAACATCAGAGGAAAATTTAAATAGCCCATTTTTAAAATTTTCCTCTCACTCAATGAGTACAGTGCTTACTCTTGTTTTGCTGAATAATAGTCTTCAATGTGCTTATTTGGAAAAAACCACAACATTGCTAACAAAATCAAAATAAATAGAGTGAGACGAGTATCAATAAAACTCAAAAAAATCGAACTAGCGTACAACATAGCAGAGACTGCGAGTTTCTTATCTTTGCCTAAGACTTTTCGAGCTATTGAGTTGTCACCCTGTTCGCGCATAATCAATCGTTCGAGGATATCATAAGCCAATGAGCACATGAACAAAATAAAAGCAAAAGCCGCTGTAGGAATGGGTGCATAATTACTTTGTGCAGACCATGCTGTTGTAAAAGGAATCATGGTGAGCCAAAAAATCAGATGTAAATTAACCCACATGATTTTTCCATTTACCGTTTTGACTAATTGGAACAAATGATGATGATTACTCCAATAAATCCCAAGATAAATAAAGCTCAGCACATAACTGAGAATCGTATGCAACTCATGCTGTAAGGCAGCAAAGGTATTGCCCTGAGGGATATTAAGCTCAATTAACATCACTGTAATGACAATTGCAATCACGCCATCACTAATTGCCTCCAATCTACTTTTATCCATTTTAACCTCTAGGTTTCAGGCATAATAAAGCGGTCTTGAGAAGCTAAAAATGATAGATACAAGACTGGTAAAATAAAGAATGCAACACTCCAAAAATCTAAATAAACATAAAGTAACGCACCTAAAAAAGCCCCAATAACGAAACCTAAAACAATACTTAAACTATGTTCAAGCTTGCTCCGATTGTCTAAGGAACGATTTCGAAGATAGTTTGAGAGATCAATGCCGAGTTGAGTCGTGTTTCCTGTCATCATCGTACTTGGGCTGATATGCTTAATCAGTGTTTTACTCGAGGTATTACGTATCGCCAAAGCAATCAATCCCAACCCGCCAGTCACCGCAATCGTAATGCTATCTGGGTTAGTAAAAGGTTCAAAATAAATACCTGCCAGCATAAAAGCTGTTAGAAATATTGCTTCGGCTAGAAATAGAGCAGATAAGGTTTTTCTTTTTTGACTGCTTTTATCAATCAAATATTTAGTGATTGCAACGGTTAGAATAAATAGCGGAATGGCAGCCAGTTTAATCCATAACCCTGCACCACCTTTAACCCAAGCAGCACCAGCTAAAACCAAGTTACCTGTTACGTGTGCCGTAAAAAAACCGAATAAGGCGATAAAACCAATAGTATCGATTGCACCACCGACAATCGTTAATAAAACAGGATCACGGCATGTTCTCCAAACGCTATGTTTTCTCTCAAATTCTGTTTGCATCATTTTCACCTTATTTATTGTTGAATTAGAAATTTAACCGTGTAGTGAGTCCAAATACCCAAGCATCTTTAATTTCTTTGAGACCACCGGCCTGATGTACAAACTGAAGATTGGGACGCAACATCACACTAGATGACCAATTAAACGTGTAATTCAGCTCAACGTTTGTTTCATCATATTGAATAGGCACATATGCTGGATTTTGATAATCTGTGATTTGATTGATTTCATTTTCCAATCTCTGTCGTGCCCGTAATTGTTTATTTACTTCCGTTCTTGACACACCCAATCCGATCGAATCATTTGGTCGAGCATCAAATAAGCCTTTATATTGCAAAGCAATCTGTTGTGAACCCAGAAGCTCTGAAGTGGCTCTATCATTGATATTTAAATTGAGAAAAAAGGTTAGTCCACGTTTAGGATCATCAGAATGTTGTGTCAACTGTTGTTGTGCCACAAACCAAGTATTGTATTTGCCTGAATGTACTTGTCGTTGTTGAGCTAATAATTGGGCTTCTCCTTGCGCATCTCTTAACACATCAATCGCGTCAGCCGTACTATAAAATGCACCGAAGCGATAGATGCCATTTAGACCATTTGGCTGTGGTTTCCAAACCCACTCCACAGGGATTAACACACCTTTTGAACCATCCGTACTTAGATTAAAGCCTTTACTCCTTTTTGTATTTTCAGGATTGGATTCATACACGCCTATAGCTAAAGTTGAAGCGGAATTGACATCATATTTAATATTTGCAGCCCAAACCGTAATAGGCCAGTTATACCAGAGTTCAGAAACAGTTTTACCGACTTGAGAGCCACAAAGTGTTAAGTTTTGGAACTCGCAGGGTGCAGAATTGAAATCCTCCCCCATATTCATTCGACCGAGCTTTACAGTGATTCCTTGTTGCTCAAAACCCTTTTGAATCGAAGCCTGACTCAATCGCCAAACAGGGCCACGTCCACTAATCTCTTGTACGTTACTAAATTGACCAGTTCTTGGATCAGCTATACGGTCCGTAGATAATGATCGACCATCTCGTTTGCTGATACTAATTTTTGCTTGAGTATTCTGCCAACCACTCAATTTCTCCAGATCTAAAGTCGTTCCAAAAGTCCACTGATTAGCATTACGAACAGTTGAATCATCGTTAAAGCCACCATCTATATTGGTCACGGTTTCATTGGTGAAAGAGAGATTAAAATCAATACCTTGATCAGATAGATTGTTACGCTTTCCGTTCCAATCTCCTAATAAATACTGACGATTTTGTGAATAAAATTCATCTGCATAGATATAAGTCGATGCAGTCACACTACAAAGATAAAAACCACAAAGTGCCATTGTTCTTGTTTGAATCGAAAGATATTTCATCACTCCCCCTACAAAAGAAATTAAAAAAAGGCTAGATGTATGATTTAAAGATCTACAATACTGAATAATTTATATGTTTTTAAATCACACCTAGCGTAATAGGCTATGAAGGGAAAAAGTCTTTAATCAGAGGTATGAGTTTTTCACCCACAACCATACCCAACAATCCAACTAAAGCAACAATTGGTGGAGCTGGCGAACGTACATTCAAAACGTAATACAACACGCCGACCAATAACCCCACTCCTAAAGATAAGAGGTACATTTTCATCACGGAAATCTCAGAGGTATGACCAATCAAGTCATACCTCAGCAAAAGAAAGGATTAAAATGCGAAGCAAGAACAGCCTAATGCTCCCCAGAAAGATTTTTTATCTTTCACAGGAACATCGAGAACCCATGCATGACTATGACCATGCATGCCACAACTATTGGTGCATGCACAAGCGGCAGACTTAGCTTGCAATGGTTGATTAGACGGCGCATTGCGATTTTCTGTAGCTCGCCAGTACCCCCCAAACTTTCTCACAGGCGACCATGTTGGCGAGGCTGGAGGTAATGGTGAATCATCCTGTTTAAATTCAGCACCCGCATATACGATTTTTCCACCTAATACGGTCATTACTGATTCAATATTCTTTATTTCTTCAGCCTCAACTGAGAAATAATCATCGGATAGCACGACTAAATCGGCTAACTCACCTTGCACCAAAGCACCTTTCACACCAGCTTCCCCTGAGAACCATGCCGAACCTTTAGTCCAAAGTTTCAATGCTGTCTGGCGATCTAACAAGTTCTTCTCATCGTACAGCGGTAGTCCGCCAACGGTTTTGCCAGTGGTTAACCAATATAAGCAGACCCATGGATTATATGAGGCGACTCGCGTCGCATCTGTACCTGCCCCAACGGGCACACCTAACTCAAGCATCTTTTTCACTGGTGGCGTAGCTTTTGCGGCTGCCGCGCCATAACGATCGACAAAGTATTCGCCTTGGAAAGCCATACGGTGTTGAATTGCGATACCACCACCCAAAGCACCAATTCGCTCTATGTTCTTTTCTGACACTGTTTCTGCATGATCAATAATAAATCGAGTAGCAAAAGGTTTGCGCTCATTGACACGTTCAAAGACATCGAGGAATCGCTCAATACTTTCATCATAGGTGGCATGAATACGGAACGGCCATTTTTTCTCAGCAAGCAACTCTACGATGCGCTCTAACTCTGCATCCATACTCTTAACCAGTTCTGGGCGTGGCTCGAGAAAGTTCTCGAAATCGGCAGCAGACCATGTCAAGTTTTCACCAGCACCATTCATTTGTAAGAATGCATCACCATCACCAGGAAAGGTCATCTCAGTCCACTTTTGATAGTCCTGATATTCCTGCCCTGCTTTTTGTGCAAATAAGTTGTAAGCAACGCGTACCGTCATCTGCTCTTTTTGGTGCAGATGTTGAATAACATCATAATCTTCTGGATAATTTTGCCCACCACCACCTGCATCAATTAATGAGGTAATACCTAAGCGATTTAGCTCACGCATAAAATGACGCGTTGAATTGATTTGATCATCTCGTTCAAGGATTGGCGCTTTACCCAATGTTGAATACAAAATCATCGCTGAAGGTGTTGCCAATAGCAGACCAGTCGGTTCGCCTTTTTCATTGCGTTGAATCGTTCCACCAGGTGGGTCAGGCGTATCTTTATTAAAACCAAGTGCATCTAAAGCTGCGCGATTCAGCATTGCTTTTGCATATAAATGTAGAATAAATACAGGCGTATCTGGTGCGGCTTTATTGATCTCATCCAATGTCGGTAGACGACGCTCAACAAATTGAAATTCATTCCAACCACCAACAACACGTACCCATTGAGGAGCTGGTGTATTTTCAGCCTGCTCTTTCAATAATCGTAATGCATCAGCAACTGAGGGAACGCCTTCCCATCGCAACTCCATGTTATAATGCAGACCACCACGAATTAAATGTAAGTGACTGTCATTTAAACCAGGAATTACGCGACGACCATTTAAATCAACGACTTTCGTGGTCGCTGATGCCATTTTCATAATTTTATCATTATCATCTACGGCAACGACTTTACCCGCTGTAATAGCAATCGCTTGAGCTTCAGGTTGCTGTGGATTCAAAGTCGTAATTTTTGCATTTCTAAGAATTAAATCGATTTGAGACATTTTTCACCCCACCATTTTTTATGATAAGCAAAAAGAAAGGCATGAAATCATGCCTTTCATGATCTATTATTTTGCAGGAACAGGTGGCACAACTTGGTGATTCGTTGTTGTACGTTCAGGTGCTTTATGTACCATGGTATAGGCATAGTCGACACCCATACCATAAGCACCCGAATGCTCACGGACAATATTCATCACTGCATCATAAGTTTCACGGTGCGCCCAATCACGTTGCCACTCCAGTAAAACCTGTTGCCAAGTTACAGGAACAACACCTGCTTGAATCATACGTTGCATCGAGTAGTCATGTGCTTCTTTAGATGTACCACCAGAAGCATCTGCAACCATATAAATCTCATAATCGCCTTCAAGCATTGCACCAAAAGCAAAAGTATTATTGCAAACCTCTGTCCACAAACCAGAAACAATCACTTTCTTACGATTGTTTTTGGCGAGAGCATCACGAACTTTTTGATCGTCCCAAGAATTCATTGATGTACGTTCAAGCAAAGGAGCGTCAGGAAAAACATCCAACAATTCTGGGTAGGTGTGACCTGAGAAGCTCTCCGTTTCAACCGTGGTAATCGTGACTGGAATACCAAAAACTTTTGCCGCTTTAGCTAAACCAACCGTATTATTTTTAAGAACTTGGCGGTCAATTGACTGTACCCCAAAAGCCATTTGTGGCTGATGATCAATGAAGATAACTTGGCAATTTGTTGGTGATAATTGTTCTAAAAGTGATTTGTTCATTTTCAAACTCAACATAGTAACTGTAAACAATGTAGTTCTATGAAAACAAAACGGAATGTAAAAAAATAGATGGCAAAATTGAATCAGTTTGTCTGCAATTTAAAGACAATTGGAAACATACTTGCTTAGTTCGCTCAAATGCATAAAGATAAATTTAATAGCTTTCAATTGGATAAACCATGGACAGAATCGATTGCATCAATACGTTTTTAAGCGTCGTTGAACATGGGAATTTTAGTACTTCAGCTAAAAATTTAAATATTTCAAGGGATTTAGTTTCTAAAAGAATTCAATATCTTGAGAATGATTTAAAAGTCTCGCTTTTTATCAGAACAACGCGTCGAATGAATTTAACGCCCTGTGGGGAAAAATTTTATCAACATGCGAAAGTCATGATGAGTGAATTAGAATGGGCAAAATATGAAATTAGTTATGATCAGCAATATCCTGAAGGTGAGCTAAAAATCAATGCTCCTCTGTCCTTTAGCCGGGACGTTCTCACCGATATTATTTCTGATTTTATTCAACAATTTCCTTTCATTAAAATCGATTTATATCTAACAGACAGTTTTGTTGATATTTATGAGCAACAATTTGACCTAACATTGAGAGTTGATGACGTAGCAGATCACAATTTCCAAAATACGGTGATTGGCACTTATAAACGAAGCTTTTACGCATCAAAAGAATATCTTGATAAAAAAGGAATACCAAATACAATCGATGATCTAAAAAAGCATGACATTTTGCTGTATAGCCAAAAAAACAGCCACAATAAAATCACCCTCAGTAGAAATGAAACAACAGAGTTGATCCAATGTTATCCAAAATTTATCTGTAACAATGGAGACCTCTTGCTAGATTTATGCACCAAAGGTCACGGAATCGTCTTTTTACCTGATTTTATTGCAAAAAAATATTTTGATGCTGGAGAAATTTCAAGATGTTTGGAGGACTACCATAGTCCAATGATGAACTTTTACGCCCTCTATCCAAATGGTCAAAACATATCAAAGAAATTACAAATTTTTATTGATTTCATGATTAGGCAATTCAAAACGATTAACGCTTAATTTCACTAGAGGAAATCCCTTGTTATACGCTTTACCACGCTGTTCTATATATAGAACAAGATAAACCACTTTTACACTTGGTTTCTTGTTCCATATCGCTCAGAATACCCATTCTATTTAATAACGTGAGACGTTTTATGACTGATGCTTTGGTATTGAGCGATTTGTCCAAAACTTATCGTAATGGTTTTCAGGCGTTAAAAGGTATCAATCTGACCGTGCCTGAGGGTGAGTTTTATGCATTATTAGGACCTAATGGTGCAGGTAAATCAACCACGATCGGCATCATCAGCTCACTAACCAAAAAAACATCAGGTTCAGTTGAGATCTTTGGCCACAATTTAGATACTCACCCTTCACATGCAAAACAATGTTTAGGTGTCGTACCACAAGAATTCAACTTCGGTCAATTTGAAAAAACATTTGATATCTTGGTAACTCAGGCTGGTTATTACGGCATTCCTAAAAAGTTAGCTGAACAACGTGCAGAGTACTATTTAGAAAAACTCGGATTGTGGGAAAAACGCAATATTCAATCACGTATGCTTTCAGGTGGCATGAAACGCCGCCTCATGATTGCTCGTGCCATGATGCATGAACCTAAACTATTGATTCTTGATGAACCAACAGCTGGTGTGGATATTGAATTACGTCGTTCAATGTGGGAATTTCTAACGGAAATGAATGAAAAAGGTACATCCATTATTCTCACCACACACTATCTTGAAGAAGCAGAAATGCTATGCCGCCGCATCGCAATTATTGATCGCGGTGTGATTAAAGAAGACACTTCGATGAAAGGCTTCCTCAATCAACTCAATGAAGAATCGTTCATTTGTGATTTGGCTAAACCTATAAATCACATGGATTTAAATATTATTGGTTTCAAATTTAATTTGATCGACTCAGTTACTTTAGAAGTCACCATGGATAAAGCACATAACATGAATGACTTATTTTTGTTATTGCAATCTCAAAATATTCAAGTCAGTAGTATGCGCAATAAATCAAATCGTCTGGAAGAATTGTTCGTCAAAATGGTTGAAAAAAATCTTACAGGAGCGGATCAATGAACTTTAGTCAGTTACAAACCGCACTGTGGACATTAGTTGTTAAAGAAATACGCCGCTTTATGCGAATCTGGCCACAGACCTTGCTTCCACCTGCGATCACGATGAGTTTATATTTTGTGATTTTCGGGAATTTGGTGGGATCACGTATCGGTGAAATGGGTGGCTTTAGCTATATGCAATTCATTGTACCGGGCTTAATCATGATGGCAGTCATTACCAACAGTTACGCTAACGTTTCTTCAAGTTTCTTTAGTGCAAAATTCCAAAAAAGCATTGAAGAACTGATTATGAGTCCAGTGCCATTGCATCTAATCCTTTGGGGCTATGTAATTGGTGGTGTCTGTCGCGGTGTTTTAGTTGGCTTGATTGTGACCTTGATGAGTCTGTTCTTTACGCATCTAGAAATTTATAATTTCTTCGTGACAATATATACCGTCATTATTACTTCATTATTGTTCTCTCTTGGCGGTTTTATTAATGCTGTCTACGCAAAGTCGTTTGATGATATCTCAATCATCCCAACCTTTGTTCTAACACCCCTCACCTATTTAGGCGGTGTTTTTTATGCGATTAGTGCACTAAGCCCATTTTGGCAAAACTTATCCTTAATTAATCCGATTGTATATATGGTCAATGCTTTCCGCTTTGGCATTTTGGGACACAGTGATGTCAATGTTTCCTTTTCTTTAGGCATTGTGACACTTTGCTGTGTCGTCTTGTACGCAATCGCTTATCATTTATTGGCTCGTGGTTCAGGAATGCGTGAATGAGTGTTGAACATTCTCAATTGGGTAAAGAAACCCAATACCCAACTCAATATCAGCCGGAGGTTTTATTTCCAATCTCTCGTGCTGAATCTCGTCAACAATATGCAGATGTTGAAGGAATCACTCAAGGTAAAGACTGGTGGCATGTATTTGAGATCTCTTGGCTCAATCAGTTAGGTCTACCTCAGGTTGCCATTGGTCGCTTAACACTGCCTGCTAGCTCACCGAACTTAATTGAATCAAAGTCGCTTAAACTTTATTTCAATAGCTTGAATTTCACAAAGTTTGATTCAAAAGAAGCATTCATCGAAACTGTTGAGCGTGATTTATCCTCTGCTGCAGGTGCAAAAATTGAGCTGCAACTTTTTCAGGTTGATGAGCTAGAAATTTCGAAACCACAAGGAATCTGTATCGATGACTTGGTTCCAGAGCGCTTATCTGAACATCCTGACTCAACGTTGTTGCAACTAGATACAACAGCTGAAGACGATGTCGAAATCACGTTGCACTCACATTTATTAAGAAGTAATTGTCCCGTTACTGGTCAGCCTGACTGGGGTACGATTTTTATTCGTTTTCAAGGCAAAAAACCTTGTTATCGCAGCCTATTAGCCTATATTATCTCCTACCGTCAGCATAATGGTTTTCATGAGCAATGTGTTGAGCAAATTTTCGCTGACATTTGGAAATTGCTAGGACCTCAAAAGCTGATGGTCTATGCGACTTATACTCGCCGTGGTGGATTGGATATTAATCCATGTCGAGTATCTGATTTGTCATGGATGCCTGAGCCAATTCGCTTGGCACGACAATAAAACGAATAAATTTGATATAGAGGACGTTCTTCAATGACCAGTTATTTCGGTATTCTTCCGTCAGCAAGTTTGAGTCAGGATATTCAACTTGCACAAGCCAATCGTGATAGTAAAGAGCCACAATACCCTTTACGTGACAAAATTTCTCTTCAGCTTACTGATGAGTTAATTGACACCATGTTGGTTCATTTGGTTCAACAATTTCCACCAAGTGAAAAACGTGATACCACTGAAGGACTTGCGATTAAAATTCGTAGCATTGTCGAAACCTTGATGAAACAGCTTCTAGGCAAAACATCTAACGAACAAGTCTTAGAATCTTTAGCCTTTATGGAAAAGAGTTTGTTTACTGACAATGATGGTAAGCAACGTATTGGTACCGTTTTGCCGGACAGCTTAGTTGCAGAGATGAAGAAAAGCTTTGCTGAAGTTCAAGCGGGTAATGGTAAAGCTCAGCGTGACGCTTTAACCCAACAATTTAAATCTTTCGCTGATGCACTTATCCAACACTTTATGACTGAGTACAACAAAACACTTGGTCTAGGTATGGTTAAACGTGGTGTGGCAAGCGTAGCAACTAGTGGTGTTGAAACTGCAGTACATATCGTGATCAAAAAACTTATTCCAAGTTTAAGTCAAGCTGAGTTAGAAGTATTTACCAAACACTTTGACCAGCTGTTGATTCAAAAATAAGCTAGCATTCATATCAAAGCGATGATTGTAAAATCGTCGCTTTTTTTATGCCGATTTAAAACCAAGAAGTGTCACAATTTCTAAATTTTCATTGTCTAAATCAGCGTTTATGTTAGCATTCCCGAAGCCTTGATTTCCCTGATCTAGAATCGCATGTCTCCAAGCTCCCAATACAAATTTTTACGTCAAGCACCTCGTGATGGCTTAAGCACAGCGACACAGCCTTCCCGCTGGCAACAACTGCATATCGACCCATGGCTTTGTCTATTTTTGATTCTAAATGCCATTCTTGGGCTAACCATCTTATATAGCGCTTCCGCTCAGAATGTTGGCTTAGTCAGTCGACAAGCCATCAGTTTTTGTATTGGCTTTGTGGTCATGTTGAGTTTGGCGCAAATTCCACCCAAGGTTTATCAGGCATTTTCCCCTTATTTTTATGCTTTTGGGGTTCTATCTTTACTTGCGGTGATGATTTTTGGTGAAGTGCGTATGGGGGCACAGCGTTGGATCGATATCCCCGGCTTTGGAAGTGTCCAACCCAGTGAATTTATGAAAATTGGCATGCCGATGATGATCGCATGGTTTTTGTCTCGTAAAGCGCTTCCACCTAGTTTCTCTCAGGTTTTTCTATCACTTATCCTGATTCTGATTCCTTTTGTACTGATTGCTGAACAGCCCGATCTGGGCACATCATTATTGGTGATTGCAAGTGGAATTTTTGTACTTTTCTTGAGTGGTTTATCTTGGAAATTAATTGCCGCAGCTGCGGGTGCAGTTGCGATCGTGATCCCAATTGCATGGCACTTTTTACTACACAATTATCAACGGCAACGTGTACTGACTTTATTAAACCCTGAAGCGGATGCTTTAGGCACAGGTTGGAACATTATTCAGTCGAAAACAGCGATTGGCTCAGGTGGCTTTTCTGGTAAAGGTTTTCTAGAGGGTACTCAGTCGCATCTACATTTTTTACCAGAAGGTCACACCGACTTCATTATTGCCGCTTATTCAGAAGAGTTTGGTTTAATTGGTGTGACGCTGCTGATCCTTTTATATTTCGCAATTATTTTTAGAACCTTTCAAATTGGTCTACAAAGTTTCCATAACTATGGCCGTTTAGTTGCTGGCGCATTTGGTTTGTCATTTTTTGTTTATGTATTTGTAAATGCAGGCATGGTCAGTGGTATTTTACCTGTAGTGGGCGTACCGTTGCCTTTTATGAGCTACGGTGGAACTGCAATTATTACACTTATGGCGACTTTTGGACTGGTTATGTCTATTCATACGCATCGATAACGAGGAATTTTATAAACATATGTTGAATAACACTCTAAATAAAACAGTTCGATTTCTTAGCTTAAGTGCAGGTTTATTCTTAAGCTGTAATTGGGTTCATGCCAATGAATTTTACTCCCACCCTAATTATTCAGCGTTCAAGCAAAAAACGATGTCTACTTATGGTTTAAGTAGCGAGCAAGTTGATACCGCTATGAGTGGTGCGCGTAATCTACCCAACATTTTAAATATCATGACACGTCCTGGTGAAAGTAAACCTTGGTACGAATATCGATCTATGTTTTTGGTTGAAGGTACCATTCAGCGTGGTATCCGCTTTAAAAACCAGTACGAAGATGCCCTAAATCGTGCAGAACAGCAATTTGGCGTACCTAAAGCAGTGATCCTTGGGGTTTTAGGCGTAGAAACAGGATACGGAGCAAATAAAGGTTCTTTCGTAACACGCGATGCTTTAGCAACGCTGGCTTTTGGCTACCCACGTCGGGCTGACTACTTCAGTGATGAACTATCAGCGCTTATCGCATGGACTTACAAAGAAGGTTATCCAACCAATAGTATCGTCGGTTCATATGCGGGTGCAATTGGATACCCTCAGTTTATGCCGAGCAATATTCAAAAACTGGGGGTCGATTACGATGGCAATGGTCATATTGACTTAAGAAACTCTGCTATCGATGCGATTGGATCAATTGCAAATTATTTAGCGAAGCATGGTTGGGAACGAGATCGCCCGATTGGCTTTCCAGCACGTTATCTTGGAAATGACCCAGAAAGTATCATTGCAAAAGATTTGACACTCCCTACACCGTATGGTGAGTTAAAACGACTTGGGATTACACCTGTTAATCCGCTGGTAAAAATCGACGATCTTGATCTAGTGAATGTCATCCAACTGCAAGATCGTTCTGGTCCGATTTATTACATTACTTATCCGAATTTCCAAGTCATTACAACCTATAACAGAAGCCGTATGTACGCGACTGCTGTATGGTTATTGGGCACTGAAGTAGCTAGTCGATAGACTAGCTTTTTAGGACTTTACAAAAAGTCAATAAAATAAATAGAGCAAAAGTATACTAAATCAGCAAAAAACATATCTTGTTACAATATTGATTATTTATTGATCAATATTTGTGTGTTTTTGTACTTTTTGTTGCTATTTATCTCCAATGACTAGACACACTTCGCAAGCGATGAATATTATCCACACCAAGTGAACGGGCCGTTAAAACGCATAAAATGGTTAAAACTGCCCTCCAAATTGCAAATTGCAAAAGTGAATAATTAGACATGTGCACTATATTTCAGGTGTTTTTGTTGAAATAGAAAAGCATGTTCTCTAGGAGTTTATACAATGCAGTTTTCGCTAAAATATATTCTAGCGCTGACGGCAGGCTTAAGTTTAAGCCCGTTACATGCTGAAATGGTTCAGTCTTCATCGTTAAACAGCGATGTTGAAGGTACTAATTTGGCAGCCCGCGTTCTTAGCAAAGATTCTCAAAATTTTAATTCGCGTCTTTCTAACGTAAATAGTCTTTCAATCACTGAGCGCTCAGGTGACCAAGTACGTCGTCAAACGATCGCTGCTAAAATCGACATCCCTGAAGAAGAGCCTTCAGTGATTGAAAAACTGAATACAGTTGCATCAAACACTGTACGTAAGTTTAGTCAAACTGGTGTTGCTTCTTGGTATGGTCGTCAATTCCACGGCCGTAAAACTGCAAGTGGTGAAACATTCGATATGAATGCAATGACCGCTGCACACCGTAGCCTTCCGCTAAACTGCTATATTCGCGTAACCAATCGAGATAATGGTAAAAGTGTTGTGGTAAAGGTTAATGATCGTGGTCCTTTCCATGGTAACCGTGTACTTGATTTATCTTATGGTGCGGCGAAACAAATCGGTCTTACAAATGCAGGTCTTGGTAAAGTTAGTATCGAACGTGTAGACGGACCTAACTCTTAAGCTAAGGCCAGTCATACAATCCATAAAAGCCACCTAGTGTGGCTTTTTTTATTGCCATCCTAATCAAACGTCCCTCTCAATCCTTTTGACGCTAAAACTATTCTTCGGTATATTGAAAAAATTAAAAAAATATTATTGCAAGGAGAGCACTGTGAAATCGATCGATGAGTGGTTTGAGGAATATAGCGATAGTCATCAAAATCAAACCAATAAGAAAATCCATTGGGTTTGCGTTCCAGCGATCTTGTTTTCAATCATTGGTATTCTGGCGCATTTTAGCACCTTACTCACTGCTCTATTACTTGTGCTCACTTTAGTGTTTTATGCACGTTTGGACATTGTACTTGCTGTCGCGATGGCTGCACTTCTCGCAGTAATGGCATGGTTAATCATCATCCTTCCAGTCGGCGTCGGCTTTTATATTGGAATCTTTGTCATTGCGTGGATCGGTCAATTTTACGGACATAAAATTGAAGGCAAGAAGCCATCATTCTTCAAAGACCTACAATTCCTTCTGATTGGCCCTGTATGGTGTATGGATGCTTATTTAGCTAAAGTCCTACCTAAATGGAAATCTCGTCAAAAATTGGCGATTACAAGCTGATTTAGCGCATATCTTTCTAGACAAGGTCTGTTACATAAACAGACCTTGTCATTATTAGAAGAATTTATTGATATATTCGTCCATTATGCTTTAACCAACCATCGATATGTTTTCTTCTTGGGTCATGATGCGTCCAGTGAATCACCCCACCTTTATCGTTATATTCATATACGCCATAAAACTCTACAACATCACCTTTTTTCAATTGCTCTACTCTAGGTGCCAAGTCAATATTATGTGCAATCAATAGCGTCAAACCATTCTCCAGTTGGAGGATCATTCGTTGGTGCCTAGAGCCATCGTTATCATCGGGAAGAACCGCCTTCACAGTTCCATGTGAACGCACCTGAAGTTTGCTTCGTTGCTGCTGAAAGGCTTGCATGATCTTGGCTTGACCATCAACACCATGCTGCTCAACTGATGAGGATGCTTCTCCACGTTGTGTACTATTTTGCTTAAGATCCAAGCCAATATAAGCAAATACCAGTAACGCAATGACAATCAATAAGATCCAATTATTTTTTTGAGTTTTCATTCTTACCTTTCTTTCGTTCACAATGTAAAAATGCCAATCAACTTGATTGGCATTTTTATAATATCAGACAATATCCTTCGCTTAGAATAAACGATTGATACCGTTTAAGGCGGCCACACGATAAGCTTCTGCCATCGTTGGATAGTTAAAAGTTGTTTCAACAAAATACTTCAAGGTATTGTTTGGACTATGCATCACCACCTGACCAATGTGAATAATCTCAGCAGCATTGTTCCCGAAACAGTGAATACCTAACACTTCTAAGGTATCACGATGGAATAGTATCTTTAATTCCCCCACCGTATCCCCTGTAATTTGTGCACGAGCCAAATGACGGAAAGACGCTTGTCCAACTTCGTATGGGATTCTTTCTTCAGTCAGTTCCTGTTCAGTTTTACCAATCGAGGAAATTTCTGGAATGGTGTAAATGCCAGTCGGTACATCTTTAATTGGTTTGACATTTTTCTCGCCAACCATATTAGCACCTGCACAACGCCCTTGGTCATATGCTGCCGATGCGAGTGACGGCCAACCGATTACATCACCTGCTGCAAAAATATTTTCCACTTCAGTTTGATATTGATCATTTACCATTAATTGACCACGGCTATTCGGTACTAAGCCAACATTTTCTAAGCCTAGACCATCCGTGTTGCCCGAACGCCCATTACACCACAAGATTGCATCTGCTTTGATTTTCTTACCACTGAGCAAGTGTAAAACCACATGATCATCAAAAGTTTCTAAACGATCAATTTGCTCATTGTGACGAATCAATACACCTTGTTCACGTAAGTGATATGACAATGCATCTGCGATCTCATCATCCAAGTAACTGAGTAACTTTTGTTGTGTGTTAATCAAATCAACCTTATGGTCTAGCCCAATAAAAATAGAGGCGTATTCACAACCAATTACCCCCGCACCATAAATGATAATTTTTTGGATCGTATAATCAAGATCTAAAATCTTATCTGAATCAAAGACACGTGGATGATTGAAGTCTAGACCTTGCGGTTGGTATGGACGACTACCAGTAGCAATCACGATCTGCTTACAAATGATGGTGTCTTTAATACCATCCTGACCAAAAATTAAAACCGTATTTTTATCTTGGATATATGCACGACCATGAAAAACTTCAATTTTATTACGATCGTAAAAACGGGTATGTGTATCTACTTGTTGTTGAATGACTTTGTGCGCATTTCGTAATACCTGTTTCATCGTGAACTGTTTCCACTCACCTACTTTTTGAAACATCGGATCACGCTGATAACGGATAATACTTGAAACAGTTTGTCGTAATGCTTTACTTGGAATCGTACCTACATGTGCACAGTTACCACCAAGTTGATCACGAACATCAACAATTGCTACACGTCTACCTGCTTTAGCTAGCTTCATTGCCGCGCCTTCACCAGCTGGGCCAGAACCGAGAATTACTGCATCATATTTGACAATATTCCCACCAACGACCTCTTTCTTACGTGGCATTAAAAGCTCCTTTGATTTCTCGCTGCGTATTTCTAAATATATGATAACTAATATGCGTTGAATTGATATATTTCTCAATCGTATATTTTATATATAGACATTTTTAAAATGAATACCTAATTCGTCCTATCCCGCAGCAAATTTGACTATAATAACAAGAGATTTGAAATCAAAGGTTGTAGAAAAGATATGTCTGAACACCGTAAACCTGAACAGGGTCAAAAACTTCGTGGCGCAGAAAAAGTCGCAAGAATTCCTGTAAAAGTTATCCCTACGGTTGAAGTGCCTCGCAAGCCAGACTGGATTCGCGTCAAAATGACAGCCCCAGACGAAGTTCAGCGCATCAAAACAACGCTACGTTCGCAAAAACTTCATACCGTCTGCGAAGAAGCAGCCTGCCCTAATCTACCAGAGTGTTTTGGTGGCGGTACTGCGACATTTATGATTATGGGTGATATTTGTACTCGCCGTTGTCCATTCTGTGACGTCGCACATGGTCGCCCAAATGCACTTGATCCTGATGAACCACGCCATATGGCAGAGACGATTTCCAATCTTGGTTTAAAATATGCCGTAATTACATCGGTGGATCGTGATGATCTGCTAGATGGTGGTGCTCAACACTTTGTTGATTGTATCAAAGAAGCTCGCGCTTTGAGTCCGAAAACTTTATTGGAAATTCTAGTTCCTGATTTCCGTGGTCGTATGGATATTGCCTTACGTATCATGACTGAATGCCCACCTGATGTTTTCAATCACAATATTGAAACTGTTCCGCGTTTATATAAAGCAATGCGTCCAGGTTCAGACTATCAACATTCTTTAAATCTTTTGAAAATGTTTAAAGAATACTGCCCTGATATACCGACTAAATGTGGTTTGATGGTTGGTATTGGTGAGACAGAAGAAGAAGTGATTGCATTGCTTGATGATCTTCGTGCTCACGATGTTGATTACGTAACCATTGGTCAATATCTACAACCATCTAAGCAACATGCACCAATCGACCGCTTTGTCACACCAGAAGAATTCGAACGTTATGCAGAACATGGTCGTAAACTCGGTTTCAGAAATATCTGGTCTGCACCAATGGTTCGTTCAAGCTACTTTGCTGATCGCCAATATCATGGTGAGCCTGTACCAGCAGTACGCCGCAAAGTGGATCCTGCTAAAAAGATTGCAGTACAAACTGTAGAAGCCTAGTCCTAACTCAATAATTTAGTTAAAGAGAGAATATTATATTCTCTCTTTTTTTACAATATGCTTCGACCAAACCATGTCACAACTTAAGCCTTTCTGATCAACCGTGAATTCGGCGTGAAGAATTACAACTCAAAACTCTACTACAAAAAATCACTTAAAAACGTAAATTTACTTTGAATACTCACACTTATATCCTGATTAAGGTTGATAAAAACTATTTGAACTCACAATGAAAAAATAGAGGTTTCAATCTTTATTTATAACTCGTCACAAAATCATTAGAAGTTCTCGTTTTATACATGATACGGAATAAGACCAACAACTTCTTACCAAAAAAAGTATTAATCAGGATATGAAAAAATGAATAGAAAAACTTTATCACTAAGTACAGCAATCCTAGGTAGCGCATTTCTTTTAGGGTGTAACAGTGATTCTAATAATGATTCTAAGCCCTCAGCTACCAATACGGGCGATGTACTGATTTTAACGTCCAATGGAATGATCAGCTCAATTAACCGTGATCAACCTGAAAAACTAGTATCCAATCTTAAAATTACAGGCTTACAAGCAGATGAACAACTCATCGGTATTGATCATCGCCCCAAAGACGGCAAACTTTATGCTGTTGGCACTATGGGCAATATTTACACACTAAATCCTCAAACGGGTCGAGTTACATGGGTAAGTAAATTAGTTGCAGACCCAAGTGATACAACAGATGGCAATGCACCTTACAGCAAAATAACGGGTAATCCTGATTTAATGACTGTGAATTTCAATCCAGCAGCAGACCGTCTAAGAGTAATTGGCAATGATGGGCAAAATTTACGAATCAATGTAGATACAGGCGCAACGATTACCGATGGCAATATCAGCTCAGGAACTGGCTCAGTTTCGATTATCGCTGCCGCATATACCAACGCAATGGCTGGTACGGGTTCTACACGATTATTTAGTATTGATCAAAACACTGATCGTATCTATCTACAAAACGCCAATGCAGGTACTTTGGGTAGCTCAGCAATGCTCGCTTCTGGTGTTAATATTTCTGGTGGCGGTGGTTTTGATATTGATCCTATTAATAATGTTGGCTATGCAGCCCTCAAAGCTGCTGGAACCTATCAACTTCATCACTTAAATCTTGCAACTGTAGGTTCTGACAATGCCGCTGTTGTAGAAAGTAAAAACTTACCAAATCTGTTTCAAACTGCAGGAATCCGTGGTTTAGCACTTGAAAGTGCCAAAGATACTGGCGCTCATGCATTTGGCCTGAGTGCGAATAATCAACTACTGCACTTTATGGTAAATAGTCCAAATACAGTCAAACAAACTAATATCACAGGCTTGAAGGTTGGAGAAAAAATTGTCGGTATAGATTTCAGATTCAAAACAATGACCGATAAATCAGGCATGCTTTATGGATTAAGTGATCAATCAAATCTATACACTATCAATATGCAAACAGGTATGGCAACACTTCAAACTTCATTGAAAGCTGCAATGGGTGATGATAATCCATTCACTACACTGCTAGGTACCAATTTTGCCGTTGACTTTAACCCAGCAGCAGACCGATTACGTGTTATTAGCAATACTGGACAAAGCTTACGTATCAATGTTGACACTGGTGACACCATTACCGATGGTGAACTCAATGGAATCGAAGATGCTGTTGTAACCGCAACCGCTTACACTAATAGCTTCCAAACGCCGATCGCTATGATTGGTACAGAATTATTTAACCTAGATCAAGGCAACCAACTGTTAGTTAAACAAAGTCCACCAAATGATGGCGTACTCAATTCAATTGGTGCTTTAGGCATTAACTTAGGGTTAGATAATGGCTTTGATATTGCGGGTGGTGATAACGGTTTTGCCTTAGCAACTGTCTCAGGAATGACAGGACCATCTGTTTTATATCGGATTGATTTAAATAGTGATACAACGATTACGACACCAAGGGCTAGACTTGCTATTAATGTAGACGGCACACCAAATCTAGCTGCCTCAACGATTGGTAGCAGCACGACCCCTCAACTGATAGATCTCGCGATTATGTTGAAGTAAATACCCATGCTTAAATAAAAAACACCGCATTTTCAAATGCGGTGTTTTTTTAACTTATAAAATTTATGCGATATGTTTTTGCACAATAATCGAACCGACAGAATAACCAGCGCCGAACGAAGAGATCACAGCATATTCACCATCATTCACTTGCTCGCCTGTACGATGCATGGCAATAATTACGCCAGCAGAAGAGGTATTGGCAAACTCGTCTAAAATAATTGGTGCACGCTCTAAATCCGCCTCTTTACCAACGACGAGTTTTAAGATCAACTCGTTCATATTGGCATTGGCTTGGTGTAACCAAAAACGCTTGACCTGCTCAGGTGTTAATTGAAGTTTTTCCAATTGCGCGGTAATGATTTTCGCAACAAGTGGGCACACTTCTTTAAATACTTTACGGCCATCTTGACGGAACAACTTATCATCAACAACCGCATCTTCACTACGGTTTAAGAAACCAAAATTATTGCGGATATTATTTGAGAATTGAGTAAACAAATGGATATCTAAGATTTCGTAACCTGATTTTGTTTCAGTTTCTTCAATAATTGAAGCTGTCGCAACATCACCAAAGATAAAGTGTGCGTCACGCGTACGATAATCTAAATGACCTGATGTAATCTCAACATTGAGTAGTAAAACACGACGAGCGCCACATTTCACTGCATCATAGGCCTGCTTTAAACCAAATGTCGCTGCTGAACAAGCCACATTCATGTCATACGCATAACCTTTAATACCTAATGCTGATTGGATTTCAATGGCAACGGCTGGATATGCGCGTTGCATATTTGAGCATGCCAAAATCACAACATCAATATCTTCAGCAGTAACCCCTGCATTTTCCATCGCTTGTTTTGCAGCTATTACCCCCCACTCCGCTTGAAGTGAAAGCTCATCATTACTACGCTCTTGCAAACGAGGACGCAAACGTTTTGGATCAAGAATACCCGATTTTTCAACCACATAACGACGCTTAATCCCTGAAGCTTTTTCAATAAACTCAGGGCTAGAGCCGCGTAGCTCTTCTAACTCACCTGCTGCAATTTTATCAGCATTGTCTTGATTGTACTGTTCTACATAAGCATTTAAACTTTCAACCAACTCTTCATTGGAAATAGATTCGGTTGGGTGGAACAAACCTGTACCTGTTATACGGATGCCCATGTAAAACTCCTGTAAAGAATGGTTCTAACTTTCATTGTCGCTCAGTTTAACCGATTGCTAATCGATCCCATAGTTTTTGTAATCTAGTTGGTGAAATTGGCATCTTTGTTTTCATCGGTTGAGAAAACAAAGAAATTCTCAATTCCTCTAACATCAAATACATTTCTTTGATTTTAGGATCATTTTTGAATTTAAATACTTTGTCCATCCATGGATCGACATCATCAATTGCCGCAAGGTCACGTTGTAGATTATTTGGCAAACGGTCTAAACGCAATAGCAATGCTTTTAAATAACGCGGATATTCCTGCCAAAGATCAACAGGGCGAGTATAGACGAAGTCCACCAAAGACATTAAATCAAGTTGATCCTCTATATCATCTATACTTCGACCAAAGATACTTTGATCAAGTACTAACAACTCACGGCGAATCCTCTGCCATTGGGTAAAGATTTCAGTCATATCATTTAAAACTTTTTGACCATTCGCCAAAAAATGCTTTTTGGTTTCAATTAAAAGTTGCTGAAACTCATCCGCATGCTTAGGAAGCCCTTGAATCGAGACTTGCAGCGTGGCATAAACCAGCATCTGCTCTAGTTTTGCACGGTCACCTAAAGGTGAATAGGCCAAAGCCAAAGGTTTGGAAATCTGCTTTTTCAATTGACGAATTAAATCACCTAACTGCAAATGTACGAGGCGAATCACACCCTCACGATGTTGTTTAATTGCTTCACTTTGATCATTAAAAGTTTGAACCACGACACCAGAATCATCTTTAGCATCAAGTTCAGCAAATACTTTGGTTGGAACCAAAGCTTGATACTGCTGTACCACGACACCTGTCACTTTTTGTGATGCTTCAAATACAAAACTCTCAGGAAAACTTTGGAATTCCCCCTGTTGTTGCTTCACTGGACGATGGGTTTCAATACGACAACGTGCTTTCAGCTCTTCTAAATCGCGACCTTGCGCGATTAATTTACCTTTTTCATCCAACACCTTGATAAAAGGCACTAGATATTGATCAATTTTTTCAAAAGAAAAGTCTTTTTCAGTGATTTGCTCACCACGTAAAGCAAATGCCAAATAACTAAATAAGTGCTCTCTTAAATGTACAGCGTCAATCCCCTGTAACAGTTTTTTTGCAGTATCAGGTATAGGGACTAAATTACGGCGCTTATCTTTTGGCAATGCTTTTAACAAGGCTTCAATTAAACTTTGTCTCCAACCAGGAATCCCCCACGACCACTGCTTTTCATCCACTTGTGCTAAAGCCTGTACTGGGATTTTAATGGTTGCACCATCTTCATCATGACTAGGATCAAAACGATAGCTCGCAGCCAAACGCAATTGACCATTATGTAAATAATCTGGAAATTGCTGCGTGGTTGGACGATCATTCATCCACAATGCGTCATCATCAACAAATAAGAAACGCGGATGATCTGGCTCTACAGTTGCACGCCAGTCTTCAAAACTACGACGGCTCGCAATTTCCTTAGGAACTTTCTCGGCATAAAATTGATAAATGGTTTCTTCATCCACCACCAAGTCACGACGACGTAATTTATCCTCAACACGCTCAACTTCTTCTAGCTTTAGCAAGTTATGTTTTAAAAACGGCGGTGTAATACCTAAATTGCCTGTGGTCAGCGCATCACGTAAAAAGATTTCATGTGCCGCGGGTTGATCCACTTTCTCAAAATTAATCATTCGTTTCGGTTCAATGATTAAACCGAATAATGAAATCTGTGCATAAGCATTTACTATGCCCGCCTTTTTCGACCAATGAGGCTCAAAATAGTGATATTTCAAGAGATCACGCGCCGCCAACAATATCCATTCTGGATCAATCTTTGCCAATGTCCGCAAATAAACCTGAGAAGTCTCCACCATTTCAAAGGCCATGACCCAAGCGGTATTGGTTTTATGTAAGGTACTGGCTGGAAAAACTTTGGCTTTCTGCTGACGCACTGCCATAAAGGTATTACGCTCATCCGTTTTATTGGCAATAAAAGAAAGTAAACCCGTTAATAAAGCTCGATGTAAATTTTCATAATTCGCGCCTTTTTCATTAAAACTAAGTTTTAAGCCTTCAGCCAACTCGACCAATTGGTGATGGGTTTGTTTCCATTCTCGTAAACGTAACCAGCTCAAGAAATGCTGACGGGCAAATTGACGACGCTTGTTCTCTGATTGAGTATCAGGACTGGTTTGTAAGGTATTCCACAGTTTTAAATAAAATAAAAAGTCTGAATCCGCTTCTTTGAACAATGCATGTTTTTGATCAGCCTGCATTTGTTTGTCCGCAGGACGTTCACGCGGATCTTGAATCGCTAATGCACTGACGATAATCAAGGTTTCTTTGAGCACACCAAAGTGCGCGCCACCAATAATCATACGTGCTAAACGCGGATCAATCGGCATACGTGCCATCATTTGACCGACTTTAGTCAGTTCATTTTTACGTTCATTCAACGCACCCAGCTCAATAAGTAACTTACGACCATCATTCACCAAACGGAAATCTGGCGGTTCAATGAAGTCAAAATCCTCTAAGTTACCCAAGCCGAGGCTTTGCATCTGTAAAATAACAGAAGCTAAATTGGTCCGTTTAATTTCAGGTTCTGTAAATTCTGGACGGCTTAAAAAGTCTTCCTCGCTGTATAGGCGAATACATACACCTGCAGCAATACGACCGCAACGCCCTTTACGCTGATTGGCTGCCGCTTGTGAAATCGCTTCAATCGGTAAACGTTGTACCCGCGAACGATAGTTATAACGTGAAATACGGGCAAAACCACTATCAATCACATAGCGAATATTTGGAACAGTCAACGCTGTTTCTGCAACGTTGGTGGCAATAATAATACGTCGCCCTTTCCCGCTTGGACGGAAAATCTTTTGCTGCTCTGCCAGGGCTAAACGCGCATATAAAGGCAGAACTTCGGTATGACGGGGACCAAACTTCTGTAAGGTTTCCTGTAATTCACGAATTTCTTGCTCGGTACTGGCAAAGATCAGGATATCCGCATATTCTGGATGACCTTTTGCTTCGGCATCAGCAAAACATTCTTCGACTGCTTGAACGACGGCTCTAGGCAGATTCTCTTCAAAGTCATCAAACTCATCATCATCACTACCAATAATGCTGAGTTCCGAGATCGGACGATAACGGACTTCTACTGGAAAGCTACGTCCTTCAACCTCAAAAATCGGTGCATCATTAAAGTATTGACTAAAACGATTTACATCCAAGGTTGCGGAGGTAACGATTACTTTTAAATCTGGGCGCTTTGGTAAAAGCTGCTTGAGATAACCCATGATAAAGTCAATATTGAGTGAGCGTTCATGCGCTTCATCAATAATGATGGTATCGTATTTTGATAAAAATCGGTCATTGGTCAGTTCTGCTAACAGAATACCATCTGTCATCAAGCGAACAATTGAGTCTTGCGAACCTTGCTCATTAAAGCGAATCTTAAAACCAATCGACTCACCCAATTTTTCGCCCACTTCTTCAGCAATACGCTGAGAAACACTACGTGCAGCCAAACGACGCGGTTGGGTATGACCAATCATGCCCGTAAGCCCACGACCTGCTAGCATTGCAATTTGAGGAAGTTGCGTGGTTTTACCTGAACCCGTTTCACCCGCGACAATGATCACTTGATGCTTCTGAATTGCTTCAATTAAACGGTCTGCATACTGGGTAACAGGTAAATCTTGATTGAGCTTGATCTTCGGGAGTCGAGCTAAACGTTGTTTAACTTTATGATTAGACTGTTCAAAGAGCTTTTCTATTTCTGCTGTTTCTGTTTTCTTATCTTTGCGCAGTCGATTTAAACGGTGACGGTCACGTGCCATAACCAATTGATCTACATTTAAATGACTCTGCACTGAACAGCTTTCCTGAAAAACAAAATAGTCGACTATTTTACGCTTTAAAGCCCTGCTATGCAAAGAAACCGCATCAATCAACGCAATCGATGTAGTTGTTATTATGGTTCAGATAAAAGATTAATTGTACCGAAGCCCGTATCAAGCCCTAAATGTTCATACTTTGCTATTACTCATTTGAGTATTAAATCGCTATATACACAGTAACTGGGCTCAAAGCCTAAATTTTAGGCTAGGAATTAAACAATTTTATATTTTTTTCAATTCTACCCTTGAATTTTGGTATCAGAAACTGCATGTTGTCTAACACATTAATTTTAACTGTCCTGTCATCTTGACGTCATGTTGTTGGAGTCAAATCAGGATAAATTTGGGGAAAAATATGGACTTAAATCGAATCATTCGTTTTTCCGATTTTAGTCATGTAAAAATACTATTTCCCCAATAATGAAAAATTATTTATTCTACATCTCGTAAACAAGTTCCTAGTTTAAAGATAAACCTCAATCATGGAGACAATGATGAGCTTAATTAATACTGAAGTTAAACCATTTAAAGCGACTGCATACCATCACGGTCAATTTGTTGAAGTTACAGAAGCAGACCTTAAAGGTAAATGGTCTGTAGTATTCTTCTATCCAGCTGACTTTACTTTTGTTTGCCCAACTGAATTAGAAGATTTAGCTGACAACTATGCAGAGTTCCAAAAACTAGGTGTTGAAATTTACGGTGTTTCTACTGACACTCACTTCACGCACAAAGCATGGCACGATACTTCTGAAGCAATCAAAAAAATCCAATACCCATTAATCGGCGATCCAACTTGGACTCTTTCTAAAAACTTTGACGTTTTAATCGAGTCTGCTGGTCTTGCTGATCGTGGTACATTCGTTATCGATCCAGAAGGTAAAATCCAAATCGTTGAAATCAACGCTGGTGGTATTGGCCGTGATGCAAACGAATTACTTCGTAAAGTAAAAGCTGCTCAATACGTTCACTCTCACCCAGGTGAAGTTTGCCCAGCTAAATGGAAAGAAGGTGAAGCAACTCTTGCTCCATCTATCGACTTAGTTGGTAAAATCTAATTCATTAGATTCATCTAATCGGTCTGGAACCACCCTTATGGGTGGTTTCTTTTTTACTCGATGACATTATCAATTTATTAACAATTCTTATACTTATATCTTCATTGCAATCTTCATTTATCAATTGTCAGGTTGCGAGACTTAGAGTAGTGTCAAATTATGAAATAAAAGGTTTTTTATATATGTAACAAATGATCAAAATTGTATGGGGGCTAATAGATGGAAAAAACTGTTATTGTAACCTCTTGGAAATATGATGTTTCTACACGGTATTTGAAAATTTTTTATAACAATGGCTCTGGCGAGCTTTATCATCCTGTCCCTGAATTTATCTATAATAATTTACTCCGCTCTACAGACAAAACCGCATTTGTGCATAAATACCTCGAATTTGATCTTCACTTTAAACGACTATGTATTTCCGCTTCGTCATAGCAAATCAGCCCAATAGGGCTGACTCATAAATAAAGATATTTTATTTTGCTTCAAGCTACTCAGCGTATTTTGCGAACACTTTTTCTTTTGCTTCAGGATAGATATTGATCCGATTAAGATCACCTTTGTAATGTGCCACCACTCGATCATCCATGATTTTTGACCACCAAGCGGGGACAAAAGCAGGTAAAATCATCGCGCCATAACCTGCTGGTAGTTGTGGTGCATCTTCAAAATGTCGTAAGGTTTGAAAACTACGTGCAGGATTGGCATGGTGGTCAGAATGACGTTGCAACTGATACAAAAATAAATTAGTCACCACATTATTATTATTCCAACTATGCTCTGGCAAGGTACGTTCGTATTGACCATTGTCTTTCTTTTCACGTTTTAAACCATAGTGCTCAATGTAATTAACGGATTCAAATAGTGTGACCGCATATGTAGCTTGAGTAACTTGAAAAGCTATTGAACGCACACCAAACTTGCTCAACATTGCTGCATGATAAATTGCAGACATTGCCCAACCATGAATTAATTCATTTTCTTTGCTAAAGAATGGTAGTTTTTTTCGCTCTAAGCGATTTTTTTCTATTTCAATGGCAGACTTAAAACTACCAATAACTGTTCTTGGCAAGAATTTCCAGAAGCTCTCACCAAATTGTGAAGATGCAGGATCTTCAGGTGTCGCAACACGACGATGATGTCCATAAGGATGCTCGATACGGAAATGATTATACCCTGATGGTACCAATGCTAAATGTGATAAATAATGCTCTAACTTTCCACTTTTATGACTGAGTTCATGTGCGGTATTGATCGCAACACCATTGACCATCCCCACCAAAGTACCCAATAGGATTTGATCAGCGATTGGCGTATTTTTTCGACTTGCGAGATAAGCACCATAGATATTTGTTGCGTATTGCAAAGGAATATAAAGCTTCACAATACGTGCATAATAGGGATCAGCTTCTAGATCTGCAATCGCATCCACTGGCGGATTTTCAGTATCTTCTCCGATCAATTTATCTAGACTAGGAATCACACCATGCAAAAACAGTGGTCCAAATGAAGCAAAAAAGCGTTTGGTTTTTTTGGGACCAAATTGATAGCCTGCCAGGCCACTCATTGCAATTGCTGGTACAGCCAACCCCAATAACCACCAATGTCGTTTTTTGTCTCTAAATTTAATAGTCGCTTGCTCTATATCTAGCTGTGTATGCATATTCATTAGAAACTCCTTCCATCAAATATTGGTTTTCTTGCTTGAATTGTGTTCTTTTAAAGTGATCCTTTATTATCATTTTAAGACTTGCTATTATCATTTTAAGACTCTAGTGCTCAATTAAAATGCAACAACAACAAATTCCAGTCATTCCATCTCGTTACTATTTACGGCTAATTGATATCTTAATTCAAACAAATCAATATAATAATCAATTACTAACCGTATTTAGAGATCAAATTTCTGCATCTGATCTTTTGTCTATCCAACAAATTGAACAGTTCATCGAGCTTGGTTTAAGCCTCCCCAATACGGAAGATTTAGCATTTCAATTAGGCAAAAATATTAAACTGAGCTCTCATAGCTTAGTAGGCTATGCATTGATGACCAGCCCTCATCTGGAACATGCCTTACGACTGATTGCACAATATTTTAGGCTGATCATGCCAAGCTTTAAGTTATCTATTCAATATTTAACAGATCAGCAAAAAGTTGAATTATTGTTTGAACCGATCTTGCAAATGAATAAACAATGTCTTGCCTTCCATATCGAAGCAATTGCTGTTGCTTTTTACTACAGCTTATTAGAATTAGCGGGACAGCAATTGCAGCGCTATCAAGTTTATCTTAGCGTAGCCGAACCAAAATATAAAGAACAGTATGTACATTTAATAAAAGCGAACTTTCACTTTAACTATGCATGGGTTGCAGGTTTACGTGTGGTGATTGATCAACAACAACTTGCGCTACCATTACCTCTAGCAGATGCACACAGTTTGAAAGTGGTTGAACAACGTTGTCAGGAACAAATCCAAAAGATCTATCATCAAGGCGAAATTGTAGAGTGGGTAAGCATGATGCTACGTCAAGCCAATCAGATTCCGACATTAAAAGAATGTGCGAAAGTATTAAACATCTCGACTAAAACATTACAGCGTTATTTACAGCAGCATGGTGTTGAATTTCACCGTCTGAAACAAGAAATCAGCGTTGAACGTGCAATAGATTTACTTGAGAACTCAAGCTTTACCATTACTCATATTGCTTATGAATTAGGGTATTCCAATCCAGCTAATTTTACACGTGCGTTTAATAAGGTGATGGGATGTAGCCCTCAAAGCTACCGTTTGAATCTTAACAAATAATAATTATCGAGCAACCACTAAACATAGACCAGCACCCACAGGTAAAATGGTACTCATAAAGTTTTCGTCCTGTCGAATTAACTCAAGCATTGGCTTTACTTCAGCAGTATGAGAAATGACGTTATCGATGATTAAACTACTACCACAAGACTGCATTAAACGTTTTAAATCTTCCCAATAACTGACATAACTGCCGCGCTCAGCATCCAATAAGATGAAATCAAATGGTTCATTCGCTTCCGCCAAATAAACAGATGCATCCCCTACCCAAAAATCAATAAAATGCTCTAGACCAAACTCCTCAGCATATCTTTTTGCTTGGGCACTGCGAAATGCATTAATTTCTAAGGTCTGAACTTTAGCGCCGACAGCCTTTGCTGCTTCAGCTAACCATAGTGTTGAGTATCCAGTCGATGTGCCAATTTCCAAAATTCTTTTTGATTGTTGTGAACGCACCAACATGGCCAGCAACTTTGCAGATTCTGCTTCAATATTGCGATAACGTTTTAAACGATCAGACTGTCGAGCATCATGCTGTTTAAATTCGTCATACAAATCAGCAATACGTTGTAAAAATACTGTGCTAGTCATATTTAGACTCTCCCATGATGCCCAAAACTTAATGCTTAATGCAATTAAGTACTTTGTATTAACTTAAATCGTGGTAGGACCTGACCATCTTCAAGCTGAACAGTCTCTATGAACATGCTCAATGGACGTACCCACATTGAATAATCGCCATATAAACATTGATAAACGACTAGCTCTTCTTCCGTTTCACTATGTCGTGCCACATGAAAGACCTGATAAAGCTGTCCCTTATAATGCTGATAGATACCACGTTGTAATGTCATATGACTTACCTTCTAGTTATGCCATGAAATGATTGCAGTTATATAACAAGTTGAAGCACTTTCCTATTTGATCAGCTTTTAAATGATTAAAAAAACCATTATTGAATCTAAAATTCAAAAAACCGATCGAACTCATAAAAACATACTGTTTCCTCTATGCTGTACTTTTGCGTACTATAGCCCCATGAAATGATTTTAGCCGACTTGAACTGCTTAGAATTTGGAGATTTGCATGTTAGATCAAAATATTAAAACTCAATTAAAAGCTTATTTAGAACGTTTAGAAAGTCCAATCGAGTTGGTAGCTGCTTTAGATGATTCAGACAAAGCTGCAAAAGTAAAAGAACTCGTGACAGAAATTGCTGAACTCTCTGATCAGGTTACGGCGCGTTTTGACGGTTCAAACGCTCGCCGTCCGAGCTTTGGTGTTGCCAAAGCAGGTGAACAACCTCGTGTATTCTTTGCAGGTTTACCGATGGGACATGAGTTTACTTCTTTGATCTTGGCATTGTTACAAGTTTCAGGCTATGCACCTAAAGTTTCTGATGAGGTTTTAAATCAGATCAAAGGCTTAAATCTTAAAGCAAACTTTGATGTGTTTATTTCATTGAGCTGCCATAACTGTCCAGATGTAGTTCAAGCCTTGAACTTGATTGCTATTTATAACCCCAATACCACGACCACCATGATTGATGGTGCGTTCTTCCAAGATGAAGTGGAACAACGCAAAATCTTGGCTGTGCCAATGGTGTTCCAAGATGAGCAACATATCGGTCAAGGTCGCATGACTTTGGAAGAAATCATTGCCAAGTTAGATACTAACTCTGCGGAAAAAGATGCTGCGATGATCAATGCCAAAGATGCATTTGATGTCTTGGTAATTGGTGGTGGTCCTGCGGGTGCAACTGCTG
>NZ_GG665949.1:394972-395998 GCF_000156555.1 Acinetobacter sp. ATCC 27244 | reverse complement strand
CTGAATATCGTACCCGTGGTGTCGCTTATTGCCCACACTGTGATGGTCCATTGTTCAAAGGTAAACGTGTTGCTGTAATTGGTGGTGGTAACTCTGGTGTGGAAGCTGCGATTGATCTTGCTGGGATTGTTGAACATGTAACCTTGGTTGAGTTCGATACCAAACTTCGAGCTGATCAAGTATTGCAAGATAAGTTAAACAGCTTATCTAATACAACAGTGATCATGAATGCATTGAGTACTGAAGTGCTTGGTGATGGTTCACAAGTCACAGGCTTGAAGTATAAAGATCGTGCTACAGATCAAGAACATGTGGTTGAGCTTGCAGGGATCTTTGTTCAAATTGGTTTATTACCGAATACAGATTTCTTGAAAGACAGCACTGTTGAATTAAGCAATCGTGGTGAGATCATGGTGAATGATCGCAATGAAACCAATGTGAAAGGTGTCTTTGCTGCAGGAGACTGTACTACAGTGCCTTATAAGCAAATCATCATTGCCACAGGTGAAGGCGCGAAAGCTTCGCTCTCTGCTTTTGATTATATGATTCGTTCGGGAGTTTAGTGTTTAACACAGCATCCAAATGTGCACACTCTTACATTCTTTAAATGTAAGTGTGTGTTTTTACAAGTTATCAACAATTTTTCAACTTTATTTGTCAACGTTTTTATGTTTATATTTTTACTATCCATTGTTTTTGGATGCCACAATGAGAAGGAAATATGAAAATGAATAAATTACTTGTTGCTTTAGGTCTCGCTGCTACAGTTGCACTTGTAGGCTGTAATAAAGATAAAGCGCCTGAAACAGGCGCTACCACGGGTGAACACTTAGAGCATGCTGCTGACCAAGCTGGTCATGATATTGCTACAGCAGTTGATACAGCTGCGGATCAAATTGATGCTGCTGCCGATCACACGGCAACTGCAACGGCTGAAGCCGCTGCGGAAACTGAAGCTGCTGCACGCGAAGCTGCCGCGAATGTTGCAGGTGCAGTTGAATCAACTGCTGCTGACGCAAAAGAAAA
>NZ_GG665949.1:385302-394922 GCF_000156555.1 Acinetobacter sp. ATCC 27244 | reverse complement strand
AATTATTAAAACTAAAAAAGCCTCTTTTAGAGGCTTTTTTAGTTGCATTTAAACTATTTAGCCCAAAAGGCCTTCATCACGCATTGCAATTTGAACAGATTGACGTTCAGCAACTTTATTACGTAGTGCAATAATATTAATATAAGGCGTTAGGTCATGTTCAATATGATTCGACCAATTCGTTAATACGAATAAATATGCATCCGCTGGTCCAAAATTATCATCAACCAAATAATCATATTCAGATTCAGCTAAATAATTGTCGATATATTGAAGTAAACGATCGACTTCGGCATAGGCTTTGGTCTTCTCATCATCAGTCAATGCACCACCGAAGAATACAGCATAAGCATCATGTAATTCTGAATTCAAATAACCCAACCATTCAAGAACCTTAGCACGTCCCATACCTGATGGAGGAATTAAATCTTGCTTAGGATCATGCTGAGCCAAAAACGGTAAAATTGCCACATTTTCAGTTAGCATTAAACCCGGATTAATTTCTAAAGCAGGTACATAACCTTTCGGGTTGATTTCATAATAATCCACACCTTTTTCGGTTTTATGTGTTTTTAAATCAACGCGTTCTAAATCAAAATCTACATTTATTTCATTTAAAATAATATGTGCTGCCAATGAGCAAGCACCAGGTGAATAATACAACTTCATGTTTGATCCTTGTTATCTAACTCTTATGTTCTAAAACGCTTGATCGAAATTTGCAAAGTATGTTTTCACAAATTTGTCAATAAACGTAAAATGCCTGTTCATCTGACTATTGGCGAATTTATGCGATTTTGCAAGTAGTCTTATGTCAACTTTTTATTGTGATCGTATACATCCTGTTCAAATAAACTTAATTGCTAAGAAGAGCAGATCATTTTCTACTCTTCTTAGTATTGAACCAATTAAACTTTCACTTTTCGAGAACGTAACGAATAACCCGTAAGCCCCAATAATCCTAATATCGACAACCATCCAAAACTTCCTGAAGAACTTTTTTGGGTAGATGGCTTATTCTCAGGATCTTGTAAATCAATATCCACAATCACAGGGTCATGATCGGAAGAACGATAAGGGTCTTCTGCGAAGAATAAGGCCTTTTGCTCATCGTTTTTATATTCTTCGTTATAATCCAAAACTGTTGGCTCATCCGCATTGATATGCCAAGCAAAAGCTTTTTTGACTTTACTGTAAAGATTAGAATCCGCAATAGCATGGTCTAAATTACCAGCACCACCATAACCTTCAGCATTACTGGATACACCAAACACATAGCTATAGGCCTGTTCACCTTGTCCAATCGTTTTGTCATTCAATAGCACTTTATAATTTGCTTTTTCTAGAGCCAAGATTGGGTCTTCTTTGGCATAACTATTCATATCACCTAATAACAAAATATTTGGCGTTTCAACTTGTGTTGGATTTTTTGCTGCCCATTGAATTAATTGCTCCACCGCCTTAACACGTGTTGGATTCCAACATCCCTGCCCATCTTTCTGATCTGCATCTAGTGATGCTGCATTTACTCCAGAACAGCTTTTAGATTTAAGATGATTCGGTATCACCGTCAACATTTGCTTTCCTGAAATAGGCTGGAAGGTTTGCGCAATTGTGGTTCTGTTTTTGTCTCCCAAATCCAAAACCACAGGTTTATTTACAGGTTTGACACGCTTACTGTTATAAATAATTGCGACCGCAATCGCATCTGTACCCAAACGATCTAAGTTTTCTGGTACCACATAACGCCAATCCGTACCTAAAGCACGAGTGAGATAAGCAATCGCACTGTCTTCGCCAAAACCATTGTTGGCAATCTCCATCAGACCATAAATATCAGCATCAATTGCTCGCATCGCACTGACAATCTTACGATGTTGTTTATCAAACTCAGCTTGTGAAGTTGCACCACGCTCAGTTGGAAAACCATTTTTACCGTTATCGTAATTCAGGACATTGAATGCTGCCGCACGAATTAATTTATCTTCTTTGGCAATTACAGTTGGCCGTTCTGGTGTAGGTTTAATAATCGTCGGAAGATTACTACCTTGAATTGGTTGAATACGCCAACCATTGAATCGGTATTCTAAGATACCTTCAACGTTTTGTAGTTGATGCCCAACCCTCAATGTATTGGCTGCACTAAAATTCTGAGGTAACCACGGTGTTCTGTTTTGATTGTTATAACCGTCATCTAGAATAATTTTTGATAATAAATTTTTCTGTGCTAACTCTTTTGCTTCGTTAGATAATGGTGCATGTAAGTTAGTTGGAATATACAAGCGCCCTAAGCTCAAAGATAATTCGCCAAAACGACCATAATTATAGTTTTCACTGATGGTTAAGCTTTGTGGAAGTTTAACCAACATGCCCTGATAACGTTGTGGAGAGTTTTCAGTCAATTCTGTCAAACTTTTAAATGGTAAATTCAAACTGATTGGTTGAATCTGGCCTAACATATTTGAATTACAAGTTTCAATGTCTTGCTGAATTTGATCGATTTGCAATTGATTTTGATAGGCAGTTAAGCGTCCCCGTAAGATCACTTCATCACCTACATTCCCACCTTTGATCGTACTACTTGCTGGGATATAGACAAAAATGGCATTACTGACATTCGCCTTGGCTTTGCTATCCGGTGTTTGCACATAAAAACCCGAGAAGCCATTGTTATAACGATAATCTGCGGTAATCACACCACGTACTGTATAGTTTTGACCTTGAGTCGCTTGATCGTTTAGATCTGCGATGGCAGTATCTGAACTCGAGCAGCTAATCGTCTCATTGCTAGGCGGCGATGTTGTAGATCCTGTCAGATTCGAAAAATCATTTCGATCTGTCCACGCTTTCCATGCACTGTCTAAATCAAAACTTGTTGTTGGATCAATTTCAGTCACAGGATTTGTGTTTTGCAGGCGGGTGAAACTATTGCCTTTGCTAAACACGGTATTTCCCCAACCATTCACAGGCTGCTCTCCGACTCGCCCAAAACGATCAACAACTTTGCCCTTATGTACCAGTACAATTGCATCATCCCCATTGAATGATAATGCTGCAACCTGATTGACCTGAGAGCCTAGTACTGCTTGTAATTCAGTACGACCAACTAGAAATTTGGCTTGACTCGCCAACGTACCTTGTAGCTGGAAAGCCACAGTTTTCGTCAATGCACCATTATTAAACTGCTGAATTTCATATTCAGCCAAATTTGCAGCTGTCGCATCTGGATTGTAGATTTCCAAGCCTTTTTTATTACTACTACCATCCACATATTGGCTAAACATCAGTTGAGCATATGCTTGTGAAAAAGCTGAACAAGCGCCAAGAAGACCAAGGCAAACAGTGACTGTACGCAATTTAAATGTTTTCATCATATTTTACTTTATGTTCAAATCGCCATTAGCCTATTCAATCTTTGTGACATCTGGATGAAGAATTGCTTGCATGTCTTCAGTAATTTTAAAAAAGATTGAGCAAATAAAATCATTTAAAGATTTGACTTGACCCCGTGAACACTTAAAATACGCCTTTTCTATCTTTATATCTCCAGAATCATGTCAACCGATCAGTTAGAAACGCAAATTACCGAACTCGACAATTTGCCAGAGCACCGTGAAATTGTGACATTTATGCGTCGTTCAGCACCGCTCAACACTTCACAACGCACTGCTTTAGAAAATTATCGTGATTTAATTTTGGAATATCCTGTTGGCGATCTACGTCAGCATTTTGAACATCCTGAACGTCCTCTAACCGTCGAAATTGGTTTTGGTATGGGACGTTCTTTGGTTTTGATGGCAAAAGCGAATCCTGAGCGTAACTTTGTAGGGATCGAAGTCCATGTTCCTGGTATCGCGCAGTGTGTCTATGAAGCGGGCATGGCTGAGCTAAAAAACTTACGTGTACTGGATGCTGATGCGATTCAAGTACTTCGTGAGATGCCTGATAATAGTATCAACTGCGTACAACTGTATTTCCCTGATCCATGGCAAAAGAAGCGTCATTTTAAACGTCGTTTTGTGATCCATGAACGCATGCAATTGGTTGAACAGAAACTCGCGTTAGGTGGAACATTCCACGCTGCGACCGATTGGGAACCATATGCAGAGTGGATGCTTGATGTTTTAGACAATCGCCCAAATTTGGAGAACTTGGCAGGTAAAGGCAATAGCTACCCTCGCCCAGACTGGCGTCCTGTGACAAAATTCGAGCGTCGTGGTATCGAATCTGGTCACAAAATCAATGATTTTATTTTTAAGAAAATAAACTAAAAACCTAGGGCATTTCTACCCTATTTTAAATTTATAGCATTAGATATCAATTATTTAATGCTATTTTTATATCTAATTTGAAATATTTACTCTCAGTATAGTTTCTATACCTATTCTTTTTTACATTAACCTCTCGATGGATACATAAAGAGTGACCATTTTTGCTGATAAGAGACTCATTTAAATACAAGTGTTTACACGATCTATAAATATCTATATGAATGTTGAGCTAAAATCAAAGTTGACAAGTTGTATAGCTCACGGATCAATTGGGCAAAAACATGGAATAGGATGTTTTACCTATCACCCTCGTAAATACGTACAACCACGTCAATTAATGATGAAAGATAGGATAACTTTTATGGAAAAAACACTGCAATGTCCAAAATGTGGCTCTACAGAAATTGAAACACGTGATCATGACAAATTACTGAAAACCACTGGCGGTGTTTTAATGACTGCTGCTGGCACAACAGCAGGTACTGTAGGCGGTGCAGCGACGGGAGCATCCGTAGGTGCAGCGATTGGTACCGTAGCGGGTCCATTAGGAATCATTGTCGGTGGTACAGTAGGAACATTTGTTGGTGCAATCAGTGTAGGAATCACTGGCGGTGTGGTGGGTAATATTTTTGGAAAAAAAGCAGGTGTCATAATCGACAAAAATATTTTTCAGGACTATCGCTGCTTAAAATGTAACTACCGCTTTAAATTAAAAAATTAATATGACAGGAAAAACAAAAAATCTGGCATCTAAGCCAGATTTTTTTATAACCTGTTTTGCTCAGCTAAGCAATTCCCTTAAAGTAGTTTTCTTTTGGCATATCAATCACTTCAATGCAAAGCTGTATCGGAAACTCAAACTCGGATTTCAAATATATTTTATGCTCAAGCGTCCTTAGCAAACTCTGTCCTAAAATTTGCTTTTGTGCTGCAGACCGTCCACTGAGCAGATAAAGTTTCAGATGAATATAAGCATCTTGTTCATCACCCAAACCAATCATAAACATTTCATCTTTGAAAATACGAGATTTAATATCATTTGCATCAAATAGCGCTGTTGCAATTAATGATGTGTTAATTTCTTGAAGCAACTTCTGTTGATCTAAATCAATCAATTGTGCTGAGTAATTTACCGTGATATGTGGCAATGTATTCCCCTTACTCAACAAATAACAAAGCTAATCGAACTTGGTCATAAGACATTCTAGGACTCGTAGCCTCTACAATTGGGCGTAACTTGATCGCACCATCATCGGTAAAATGCTCGGGATTCTTGCGTTTATGCAAACGTTTATAAATCTTGCGCACTTCTTCCACCACTTCATCGCCGGGATGTGCAACAGAAATATCCAAAGCTTGTTCTTTATGCAAACGCGCCAAATGATTAATAATCGTCGCTGGGGTTAATCCACGCTCATGTGCAATGTCTTCGATCTCATAGCCACCCTCAAACAAAGCTCTCGTTTCATCTAAAGTCGCGGTTGCATAATTTTGCTTCGTACCGCTTTTGGATAATTTCTTTTCATTGCGTGCAATTTCGGTTGTATTTAATGTACCGCCACAATGACGAATAAATGAATTGTGCTGAGTGGTTAAATCAACATTTTCAAAATTTGCTTCTGCTTCAGTGGATAACTCCTGAAAACGGCGGTCAGCTTTTATCGCTAAACTGTCTAGCTCTAGGGCCTGCTGATTAAACCCAAGTAATCTAAGTCCACTCAACGACTTTAATCGAGACAGTGCCACATAACCCTGACCTTTCTCAAAAGTATGCGTTAAATTGATTTCAGCAGCTTCAAGCGTCATACCCTGACTTTTATGAATGGTAATCGCCCAAGCCAAACGCAAAGGAATTTGTTGAAAGCTTGCGATTGCTTTACCTGCTTCGTTTTCAATAGACCACGTTTCAGGTTCCACCAACAAAGTTGTCCCATCCGTTAACTTGACTTTAGGGAGCAACCCTTGTTGATCATCTTCCTCAAAACCAATGACCTCACCTAAACTGCCATTGATATATCCCATATCAAAATTATTTTTAACAAACATAACTTTGGCATGTTTTTTCAAGCTAAGTTCTTCGGGTGCGCGAACCGAAGATTTTAAGGTTTCGATGAGTTTTTCATTTCCATCAAGGACTGCATTGAATTGATGACTTTCAGTGTCGATCTCATTCAAATGTTGATAATTGATATTATCCACATCCATATTATGAGTATATAAACGCGTGAAGGTATCACCGATATCTTGATCTCGAGAATGCTGTAAAGCTTGAATATGGTCTGCCTGAATATTCTGGGCACGAATTGCATTCAAGATCTGATTCAGTATTTCATCGTCCTGACGATGCTGCTCGGTGAGATAACAAACACGAAATTTCGCTTCAACCCAAGCGTCAGACATAAAACAAAATTTATCGCGGTTGGCTTCTCCATTACGCCCTACAGGCGGAAGCTGAAAGAAATCACCAGCCACAATAACCTGAATTCCACCAAAAGCCTCATCGCTTTCTTTGAAATATTTAAGCACCTGATTGACTAGATTCAGCTGCTTTGCGTGCAACATTGAGATTTCATCAATAATCAAGACTTGGGCATTTTCTAAATGCTCTTTTAGGTATTTCCGCTCTTTCATTCGCTTGAGATCATCATCACTCAAACTATCTTTAATCCCAATCCCTGCCCAAGTATGAATCGTCATGCCATTCATATGTGTTGCTGCAATCCCCGTCGATGCTGTAATTGCAACAGGGACTTTACGTGCTTTTAAATAATGAATGTATTGATTAAGCGTATAGGTTTTCCCTGCACCTGCGGAACCTGTTAAAAAAACATTTTCCCCAGCTTTTAAAAGTTTCAGTGCAGTCTCTTGTTTCATAATTTCATCAGTCAAAAACAACAGCACATAGCTTAACGATTTTTTGCCAAAAATAAAAACTCAAACAAGAAAACTTGGCTTGGGTATTTTAAAATTTTTGATCGACTAACATTTTCTGTCATCTAAGTGTCAACTGATGGCTATGAACCCTTTGGATCTTATATTTTCATTGACATATTGGTCTTTTCATTTATGGTGGTTATAAATAAATTCGGGCTGAATATAAAAATGAATAGCTTAAATCTACATACTTATCAACCAGATATACTCGGTGATGATTACCAACAACTGACTTTAAATTTTGCTGATGATTATGATGGAAAAGTAGTTGCAACATTGGTACGCAAAAAAGCCAATCAAGCTACAAAAAAAGCAGTGTTATATATTCATGGTTTCGCCGATTATTTTTTTCAAACTGAAATGGCTGAACAGTTTAACCAACAAGGTTATGACTTCTATGCGCTTGATCTAAGAAAATACGGACGTTCAAAACTTCCACATCAAAAACTGTATTACGTTTTAGATCTGCGTGAATATGATGCAGAAATCAGCAAAGCGCTCGAAATCATTGGTCAAGAAAATCACAATCAGGTACTACTTGCAGGTCACTCGACAGGTGGACTAATTACAACGCTGTACGCAGCGCATTACCCTGATCATCGTCTAATCAAAGCAGTTTGGGCGAACAGTCCATTTTATGATTTTTATAAAAGTACTATTGAAAAAAAGGTTGGTATACCTTTACTCAGTAAAGTTGGAAAACGCTTACCCAATGCCAAGTTCCCTAGTGGTCTAAATCAGTGGTATACACCTAGCCTACACAAAGCATTTTATGGTGAATGGGACTTTAATTTAAACTGGAAACCAAAATCTGTTCCTTTTGTCCGATTATGCTTCGTTCATGCAATTCATGAAGCACAAAAAGAAATTCACCACGGTATCCACCTCAACGTTCCAATCCTGATTATGCACTCGCACCAATCTAAATACCCAAAAAAATGGGGTGTAGATGCACAGCAAAGTGATGTTATTCTTGATGTAAAAGACATGACACATAATGCAAAAAAAATGAAAGGCGACGTACAAACCTTATCCGTACACAATGGGATGCACGATTTAGTGCTTTCTACACCACCGGTACGTGAAAAAGTTTACAAAGATCTCTTTGCATGGCTTGAGAAAAAAATGCCTTAATTGATCTCCATTCATTTATGGGCCTAAATACTTCTCACATGAATAATATGATTGCAACTGCTCTGCCTAAAACAATTTATGCCATTCAACATCTCGCATTTGAAGATTTAGGCTCACTAGAAGATCTTTTCTACCAACTTGGTTTTCGTATACGTTATTTTGAAGCAGGTGTAGACGATCTTCGTCCTGCACTCAACTATGACGGCCTAACCATTGTTTTAGGTGGTCCTATTGGAGTGTACGAGACTAAGGACTACCCTTTTCTTATTGATGAAATTGCAGGGCTTAAACAACGTTTGCAAGCCAATAAACCAACAATTGGGATTTGCCTAGGCGCTCAACTGATTGCTCATGCACTTGGTGCTAAGGTATATGCTGGCCTCCAAAAAGAAATCGGCTGGAGCAAACTTGAAATTACCCCGATTGATGAGAATATCTTAGCGCCACTGGAGCATATTAAAGTGCTACATTGGCATGGAGATACTTTCGATTTACCAACCAATGCGACACTGCTTGCCAGCTCCCAACTGTATCCTCATCAAGCATTTTCGGTAGGACGCAATATCTTGGCCTTACAGTTTCATATTGAGATAACTGAAGATAGTTTTGAGAAATGGCTAATTGGTCATACTTGTGAAATTCGTCAGGCTGACTTATCGATTGCTCAATTAAGAAAAGATAATTTGCTCTATGCTACAGAATTAGAACATCAATCCCATCTGGTTATTCAAAACTATCTAACAAATCTCGCATCTAAATAAATATATAAAGGAAAATGATTGTTCTGGCATCAGCAGACCGATCATTTTTTCGGCAGATAAATCTACAAAACCAATCATAAAAATTAATACTGTTGGAAAAAACCTTAAAATATTACATTTGTTAAGCTTAGATTACATAACATACACATGAAACACATCAAGCACCCACAAGATAATTTGAAAAAATTTTATAATAAACAATAGAATATAAACATTATATGTTTTTACATTTTGTTTATTTGCGTAGGTGGGTGAGAGTTATGTTGAAGTTTCTCAAGAGTTTTCATACGATTAATACGTATTTAATCGCATCAACAGTGCTACTTATTTTTCTTGTGATCTACTTTTATCTAAATCCTGTCCCGTCCTAAAATAGATTGACAGTATTTCATTTAAAACCGAGTTAAGCAATTAGCTCGGTTTTCGCTTTCTCATACATCTGATTAGGAGTAATCATATTTAAACTTAAATGCGGTCTGTAGCAGTTATAAATCACTATAGATTCCGAAATTAAATGATT
>NZ_GG665949.1:363898-384177 GCF_000156555.1 Acinetobacter sp. ATCC 27244 | reverse complement strand
TGTGTAAACTTATTTCAGGACGGGACATCCCTAAATTGCAAAAAGCCCAATTACAAATTGGGCTTTTTATTAGATAACGAAGTCTCGCTCCAAAATAAATTTAAGCTTATTTTTTCTCAACTTTAAAACTATCTTTTAAATCAAGAATACGGTTAAAGACTGGCTTCTCAGCCTGATGATCATATTGATCTGCGACAAAGTAACCCTCACGTTCAAACTGGAAACGATCTTCAGGTTTTGCTTGTGCCAAAGCTGGTTCAATCACCGCTTGTACCACTTTCAATGATTCAGGATTTAGATTTGCCAAGAAATCATCGTCTGCATCTGGCGCAGCTTCAGTAAATAAACGATCATAAATACGAACCTCAGCAGGAACGCCTTTCGTCGCAGATACCCAATGGATCACACCTTTTACTTTACGACCTTCAGGATTTTTACCCAATGTATCAGGATCAATTGAACATTTTAGCTCAATGACTTCACCATTTGCATCTTTGATGACTTCATCGCATTTGATCACATAAGCATGGCGTAACCGAACCTCACCCTCAGGAATCAAACGTTTAAATCCTTTTGGTGGAACTTCTTCAAAATCTTTACGATCAATATAAAGCTCACGAGTTAAAGGAATCACACGCTCACCCATATCGACATTCGGATGACGTTTATGTGTTAAATCTAATTCTTCAGGCAAATTGGTTAACGTCACTTTCAATGGATCAAGTACCGCCATACCACGCGCCGCTGTATTTTCTAGAGACTGACGTATGCAGAATTCAAGCATTGCTACATCAACAATACCATCAGTTTTAGAAACACCAACACGCTTACAGAAATCACGTAACCCTTCTGCTGTAAAACCACGGCGACGCATACCCACAACAGTAGGCATACGAGGGTCATCCCAGCCATTTACATAACCACCTTCAACCAATTTACGTAGTTTACGTTTAGACGTGATCGTGTAATCAACATTTAGGCGCGAAGACTCATACTGACGAGGAACTGCTTCAGAGTGAACCTTTTCAACAATCCAGTCATAAAATGGGCGATGGTCTTGGAACTCCAAAGTACAGAGTGAATGGGTAATTCCTTCAATTGCATCAGACAATGGATGAGCATAGTCATACATTGGGTATATTTTCCACTTATCACCTGTTTGGTGATGTTCAGAATGCAATACACGATACAAAATTGGATCACGCATATGGACATTTGGACTTGCCATATCGATTTTGGCACGTAATACAGCACCGCCCTCTTGGATTTCACCATTACGCATCTGTTCAAACCGCGCTAGGTTTTCTTCAACGGTCGCATCACGATACGGCGAGTTTTTTCCAGGCTCAACGAAATTACCACGATTCAGCTTAATTTCTTCAGGAGACTGCAAATCCACATAAGCATCACCTTGTTCAATCAACTGAACAGCCCATGTATAAAGTTGATCAAAATATCCTGAAGCATAGCGAGGTTCACCATTCCAGTTAAAACCTAACCATTTCACATCATTGGCAATACCATCAACGTATTCTTGTTCTTCGGCATCGGGATTTGTATCATCAAAACGTAGATTACATAAACCGTCAAATTCTTCAGCGACACCAAAGTTAAGACAAATTGCTTTCACATGACCAATATGCAAATAACCATTTGGCTCAGGGGGAAAACGCGTCACAACTTTTTGAATACGTCCTTCTTTTAGGTCATCGGTGATTACCTGACGTACAAAATCTAAGCCTGCCTGTTGTTCTTGCTGCGCGTTATCGACAGAGGCATGCGTATTCGGTGTCGGGTTCTTTGGCAGTTCTGAAACAACATCATTTGGCTTCATAGGGTGTAAATCACTTCTTACAGTTAAAAATAGGGAATAAAAACGCAATCTTTACTTTTTCTGAAAGATTTTAACGTTTTTTACTTGCCTTGTAGTTTACAGTTTGCTTATGCTTCTCTCAACCAAAAACCCATGGTCAATTTGCCCATGTTTAGGAGATTAATGTAATGAGTTTTCCTCAAGTCGAATTAAATACCAACAAAGGTCGTATTGTTCTTGAGCTTAACGCTGAAAAAGCACCAAAAACGGTTGCAAATTTCTTAGAATATGTACGTGACGGTTTCTATGACGGCGTAATTTTCCACCGTGTGATTGATGGTTTTATGATCCAAGGCGGTGGCATGGACGAAAACTTCAAAGAAAAAGCAACACGTGACTCGATCGAAAACGAAGCTGATAATGGCTTAAGCAACGATGAAGGCACAATTGCAATGGCGCGTACTCAAGCTCCGCACTCTGCATCTGCTCAATTCTTCATCAATGTTAAAAACAACTCTTTCTTAAACCACACAGGTAAAACAGCACAAGGTTGGGGTTATGCTGTATTTGGTAAAGTGGTTGAAGGTATGGACGTTGTAGCTGCGATTAAAGGTGTACGTACTGGTAACCGTGGTTATCATGCTGATGTTCCTTTAGAGAATGTAGTTATCGAATCTGCTAAAATTATCTCTGAATAATTTTATCCAACAGGATTCTTTGTGACTTATCTGTTTATTTCAGATTTACATTTGTCACCTGATCACCCTCGACTTGTTCGAGGGTTTTTAGCTTTACTCAAAGAATATCAAACTAAAAACACCCAGCTCTATATCCTCGGTGATTGGTTTAATGCTTGGATTGGTGATGATTACACCGCCCCATGGTTAGATGAAATTATCAATGCATTACAGAAATTTTCATCTGCTGGCAATCAAGTTTACTTCCAAGTGGGCAATCGTGATTTCGCTTTAGGACAAAAGTTTTTAGATCAATTTAGTGGCATCCTATTGCCTGACGTTTATACCCTATATATTCAACAGCATATATTCCGTTTGGAACATGGCGACGCACTCTGTACCGATGATGTTGCTTATCAGCGTTTCCGCAAAGTGATTCGTAATCCTGTGCTATTGGGTTTAATAAAAAGAACGCCACTCAGTTTTAGACAAAAACTGGCCAATGGTTTCCGTAAAAAAAGTAGTGAAACTAAACAACTGAAAAGCTATGACATCATGGATGTGAATGCTCAAGCAGTACAATCTGCGATCGAACAAGTTGATTATTTAATTCATGGTCATACCCATCGTCCTGAAATTCATCAAATACAAAAAAAACAAAGAATTGTATTGGGCGATTGGCGCACTGATTCCGCTTGGATTCTTGAATTGAATGAACAAAAAAATTATAAAATTGATTTTAAGAAATGGTCATATTGACCCTTTACAATGTGTGATATCAACCTTGCAAAATTAAAATGTGAGGGTATTTGATTTAAAAAAACTCTTATAAAAAGTTATAAGCTTGGCTATTTCAAATCACTGACATACGATTTTAATCTATATGAAAATTCACATTTAGCTACTTTCAGAAAAATAGATATCAAGTAGAATAAATTAAATTTTTAATTGAGTAGATACGGCGAATGGATACACTCGTTACAGCAAAAACACGATATGCAACAAAAGCTTATGATGCTGAAAAGAAAATACCAAAACAACAATTTGAAAAACTTTTAGAAGTATTACGCTTTAGTCCTTCTTCTGTAAATATCCAACCATGGCATTTTATTGTCGCTGAAACAGATGCTGCAAAACAAAGAATCGCAGCAGGTTTAACAGGCAACTATATCTATAACGCGGCAAAAGTATTGAACTCTTCTCACACCATCATCTTTTGCACTCGTACTGATATTTCAACTGAATATTTGGAACAACTCCTTCAACAAGATGAGTTGAGTGGTCGCTTTAAAGATGAAACAGCAAAACAAGGTCAGCGTGACACACGCCAAGGCTATGTTGAGTTTTATCGCAATGAATTGAAAAACCTTCCAGCTTGGATGGAAAATCAAACCTATCTCGCCTTAGGACAACTACTTTTTGCAGCAGGACTTGAAGGCATTGATGCGACACCAATGGAAGGCTTTGACCGCAATATGATTAATCAAGAATTTGGTTTGACTGAAAAAGGCCTCAAAGCCTCTGTGATTGTATCGCTTGGTTATCGCAGTGAAACGGACTTCAATGCCAAACTTCCTAAATCACGTTTGGCAGATGACGTTATTTTTACGCGTTTATAATCTTATATGATGCGGGAGTAACTTAGCTTACTCCCTTTCTTTCAGGTCATCATTGCTCTCGCCAAACAAAGCACAGCCACGATACCAGAGACCAATCCAAGCCATGTATATCCTTTTAAACGTTCTTTGAATAAAACCACGCCACTCAATACACCTAGAATAACCACTAGAATATTCATGCCAGCAAAGACAATCGCAGGTGTTTCTTTAAATACCATGTGCGCTTTCACATACAAAGCAATGTTGGCAAAGTTAAGCCCACCTAAAATCAGACCCATAAAGATATTTTTAGGCTGCCAATGTGGTTGGGTTACTGCAAGATAGATAATTGATAAAACAAAAGCAGCTATAAAAGTTAAATTGAGTGTGACTGCAAACTGTAAGCCTAAGCTACTGCTGTATTTAAGTAATACATCAATAATCGCATAACCTGCCCAAACACTAAATAAGAACAAAGCAGATTTTAAGTTGATTGATTTATTAGAATGTTCCGTTGCTTGTCCAAAAATGATTGCTAAAATTGCAACAATACCTAGAACCACACCAATTAATTTCAAATGGCTAAATTGTTCGCCAAAAATAAAATAAGCTGCTAACAAAGATAGGATTACAGCCAACCGTTGTGCGATTTCTGTTTTTAGAATTCCCGCATATTGCAATGATTTAGCCAAACACAAAAAGATACTCGGCAATAGAACAGCTAAAATGAAAATTAACCACCAAGGTGTCTGGCTGAGTGATACATGGGTAATATCAGTTTTAAACCAATAGAAACATAAAATGCTTGCACTTAAATAGTTCCATGCAATCATTTGAAAAACATCAAATCCTTTAGTTTTGAAATATTTCAATAAAATCGAAACAATGACACTACAACAGGCTGCGGCAGCAATAAGTTCCATAATATCTATTCTAGCTTTTCAATAAACAAAAAAATGCCAGTCTACGTAGAGACTGGCATCTTAAAGATCATCAATCTATTAACGATTGTTTTCGTCGTCTTGACCATCTTCAAATTTAGTTTCGCTGTCAAAACCACCTTGACTGCCAAAACCGCCTTGACCACCAAAACCGCCTTGTTGACCACCGAAGCCACCTTGACCACCGAAGCCACCTTGACCACCGAAGCCACCTTGACCACCGAAGCCGCCGCCTTGACCACCGAAGCCACCTTGACCACCGAAGCCGCCGCCTTGACCACCGAAGCCACCAGCAGCACCTTGACCACCGAAGCCACCTGTAGCGCCTTGTGCTGGGAATCCACCAGCACCTTGAGCACCAGCTGGACGTGGATTACGTGCAGGAACAACTGTAGAAATAGCATGTTTGTAAACCATTTGGCTTACAGTGTTTTTAAGCAATACAACATATTGGTCAAAAGACTCAATATGACCTTGTAGCTTGATACCGTTCACAAGGAAAATAGAAACTGGAATACGTTCTTTACGGAGAGAATTTAAGAACGGATCTTGTAAAGTTTGACCTTTAGACATTTTTAACTCCAAAAATTTTTAAATCAGCGCAAAAAAACTATCTTTATTTTTCAACTAAAAATTATAAAAAGACAGCCTGCGAATTTTGCTTTATCCCAAGAAGTTTCGCAAGTCTTCTTTCGCCTGCTTTATCGTCACGTAAGTTTTAAAATCGTGTATTTCTTGCAAAGAACGTAACCAAGTGTATTGACGTTTGGCAAGTTGCCGTGTCGCAAATAACGCTTTGTTCTCCATTTCTACTTTATTTTTGAGACTTAAGTCACTTTTTAATAAAAAATCTAAAGCTTGGCGATAACCCACAGAACGCATGGAGGGTAAACTATCATTTAAATCGTATTTTTTAATCAATTCCTCAACTTCATTTAAAAAACCAATGCTCCACATTTTGCTCAATCTTTGCTCAATGCGTTGATGTAATTCTACCCGATCAGGCATCAGTGCGTAGTTATGAAATGTGTAACGATACGGTTGATTTTTAGGCTGTTCAGCTTGTAGTTTTGTTATTGGCTCACCTGTGATTCGATAAACCTCAAGCGCACGAATAATCCGCTGTTTATCTGAAACTTTAAATTTCTCACCAGCAACTGGATCCACTTCAACCAATTCGTCATAAACAGATTGCCAACCTTCTGTTTCTGCTTTTGCCACAATTGCATCACGCACCACTTGATCCGCATTCGGTAAATTATCAGCGAGTCCCTCAAGCAAAGCTTTAAAATACAGCATCGTTCCACCGACTAAAATCGGAGTTTTACCACGGGCATGCATATCGTCAATGAGGGGGCAAACATCTTCAACAAATTGAGCAGCTGAATACACCTCCAATGGTGTAATAATATCAATCAAATGATGAGGATATTGCGCTTGTTCTTCTTGAGTCGGCTTGGCAGTACCAATATCCATATCCTGATAAACTAAAGCTGAATCAACAGAAATAAGTTCATAATGACCGCGTTCATAGAGTTCACATGCCAATGCGGTTTTGCCGCTTGCAGTAGGTCCCATTAAATTAATTACGGGCAATTGATTTGACATGTAAAACTACTCTCCTCGAGCAAATAATTTATCTAATTGGTGCAATGGAAATGCGCGCCAAGTCGGACGACCATGATTGCATTGACTTGCAAATTCAGTTTGTTCCATTTGACGTAACAAAGCATTCATTTCAGACAGACTTAATTGGCGATGGGCACGCACTGCGCCATGACATGCCATACCCGCTAACAGCTCATCCCGTTTTTGTAATAAGCCACGTGCTTCATCATTTGGATCCAAATCATTAAGCAATTCTGGAATCAAATTTGAAAAATCAGCTTTATGCAAAATCGCAGGAACACCTCGTACAATCACTTGCTCATCGCCATACTGATCTATTTCAAGCCCCAAACGTTGTAACTGTGGCTGTAACTCTTCTATGCGTGTTGCTTGCATACGAGTAATTGATACCACTTTAGGAATCAGCAATTGCTGAGACACCCAAAATTCGGGTTTATCCCATGCGGCTTTCATTTGTTGCAATAAGATTCGTTCATGCGCGGCATGCATATCAACAATAATCAAACCTTCTGTATTTTGCGCCAAGATATAAATGCCATGTAATTGTGCAATTGCAATACCGAGCGGAAACTCATCTACCCGTGACTGTGCTACATCACGATCAACTGTATCATTGCCACTATCAAAAGCTGTTGTCGGAACGTCCGACTCTCTTAAAGGCGCTAAATAAGTTTTAAGTGCGTTATTGAGTTGACCTGAACCATTATATCGAGGCTGCTGTGATTGACCTGAAGTGTAATGAACTGCTTGAGGGCGACTTTGATTAAATTCAGTTAACAGCTCAGTTGATATATCTGTTTGTTGATCTGATAACGGCTCGGTTACAACAGCTTTGTGTAAATTAAATTGTTCTTGGTATTTCGGCTGCGGTTGGTATTGTGCCGCTTGATGATCAGTTTCATCAACTTTCATCGCTTGAGCTAAATCTGCACTAGCCGTTTGAAATTGTGATAACGTCGCTTTGGCGTAATGACGTACGAACTCATGTACTTCACGTTGATTCAAAAAGCGAATCTCGTGCTTCGTTGGATGTACATTCACATCAATATTTTCAGGATCAACTTCTAAAAACAACAAATAAGAAGAATGTTGATGTCCATGCAAGATACCCTCATAGGCCATACGCAATGCATGTGAAATGGTTTTATCTTTGACAATACGACCATTGACATAAACATATTGCAAATCTGCTTGAGCACGTGCATCAGATGGATGACCCAACCATCCAGACAAGCGCATATTGATACTTTCAGCATCAATCCAATAGGCATTTTGAATAAACTGTTGGCCTAATAACTGCTGAACACGTTGATAACGTAACTCCCCACTATCAGCAACTGGCAGATTTAACCGAATGTTATCGTTATGCTCAAGTACGAAACGAATCTCAAAATGAGTCAAAGCCAAACGGCGTACAATTTCTTCTATATGACCAAACTCAGTACTCGGCTTTTTTAAGAATTTACGTCGAGCAGGTACATTAAAAAATAAATCCTGTACACGGATGTGAGTGCCTTTTTGTGCGGCCACAGCTTGAATTTGTTGATGATCAAATGCTGTACCATTCACCTCGACTTGATAACCAACACCTTGTTCATCTTGGCTACTGGTTAAAGTCAGACGAGAAACGGCAGCAATAGAAGCGAGAGCTTCCCCACGGAATCCCAAACTGACGATCGCATGCAAATCATCTGCGGTTTGAATTTTACTCGTTGCATGACGCATCACCGCCAAAGGTAAATCTTCAGGATGAATACCATTCCCATTGTCGATAATCTCAATCAATGTGGCACCACCTTGCGCAACACGAATAATCAGCTCTGTTGCACCAGCATCAATTGAGTTTTCTAATAATTCTTTTACTACAGATGAAGGACGTTCAATTACCTCACCTGCGGCAATTTGGTTCGCTAGTGCGGCATCAAGAGTATGAATACGACGTATTGAATCATGCACCATGCAATTGTTCCTGCAAAGTTTCGGCTAGCTGCTGTGAATTTACATTTAATGTCACAAAACGAGTTAATTCATCATCTGATTTTTGGATATCAATCACAACATCCGGCTTAGGAATTTCATTGCCACCTTTTGATGGCCATTCAAATAAAAATAACGCATCTGGTGTTTCCAAATAGTCACGAATCCCCATTAACTCGAGTTCATAAGGATCATCTAATCGATATAAATCAAAGTGAAAAATTTCTTTGCCTTGTATGGTATAAGGCTCTACCAAAGTATACGTTGGACTCTTTACCGAGCCTTGGTGTCCAAGACTTTGTAAGAAATAACGGGTGAATGTAGTTTTACCTGCTCCCAAATCACCAATTAAATAAATAATGCCTGAATGCACCAGCTGAGAAAGTATCTGTGCAAAACGTTGAGTGTCTTGTTCATGATTTAAAGTAAATTTCACTGAATACGACATGGCAATCAAAACAAAATTGGAATGACGGCTATGATAACATTGCCATGAATTAAAGCCTAATCAACTAGATTGAAACTGGCTTATTTTACTCCGCTTAGATTAGGTGAATTTTGTTGTATGAAGTCCATGTTTGAATTTACGCCGCCCTTAATTGACGGTGTCAGTGCGAGTAAAGTCTTTTTACCGCACGGTATCACCATAAGCACAATTTTCGAATATCTATGCCAACATTTTGAGCACATTAAAATCGAAGAATGGCAACAACGCTTTGATGATGGATTAATATATTCAGCCGATGGTAAAAAATTAAAATCAGATAGCCCCTATACCGCCAATACACATATTTTTTATTATCGTTTTCTGGCGCATGAAATACATGTGCCATTTGAGCATCAAATTCTATTCGAAGATGAACATTTGCTTGTCGTGGATAAACCACACTTTCTCACCATGAGTCCTACAGGACAATACGTACAAGAAACACTACTCGTGCGCTTAAAAAAACAGACAGGTTATAAAGAGCTGACCCCAATCCACCGACTTGATCGTGAAACAGCAGGTGTAGTTTTATTCTGTAAAAAAGCAAGTGCAAGAGGAATTTATCAGCAGCTTTTTGCTGAAAGAAAAGTGCAAAAAATCTACCATGCAATTGCAGTGTATCGCCCTGAATTACATTTCCCACAAACGGTAAAGCTACATTTAGAAAAAGGCTTGCCTTTTTACACCATGCAAGTCAATTTAGAAAAACCAAGTAACACTGAAACTTTTATTGAGCTGTTAGAGCACAATAAATCCCACGCAAAATACTTACTTAAGCCCCAAACAGGTAAGCAACATCAATTACGAGTCCACCTGAACTATTTAGGTATTCCCATTCTAAATGATGAGTTTTATCCTGATATCGCGCACAAATCGAGTGATGATTTCTCTAGCCCTTTACAGCTACTTGCAAAGGAAATCTTTTTCAATGATCCAGTCTCAAAACAAGAAATGCACTTCAACTCCAAGCTTGAATTGACATTGTAGATACATCGTAATGACAAAAATTCTATATTTTCACTTCAAAAATATTGAAATTACATTGTGATCGTTTAAAATACATGACGATAACTAAAAATATTTGGTCTTATTCTTCATGCGAAAAACAGAAGTTTATCAGGTTCGACTTGATTCTCAGGAAAAGAAGCAAGCTTTTGCTGTCTTTAAACAACTTGGCATATCCCCTGCCCAAGCAGTGCGTCTTTTTTTCAAACAGGTTGTTCTTACAAAATCGATTCCCTTTGCAATCGAAAACCAAAATATAAACATGGAACAACTACTTAAATTGCGTAAATCGAAGGCTGCAGCCTCAAATGAGAATCAACCAAGCATAGATGTTGAAGATGATCACGAGGATTTATTTGAAGAGTTGAATGCGCTTTTAGGGGAAAGTGACAAAACTTAACAATGTTGCATTTATACACAAGTTTTTATTTTTTAAGCTGATTCTTTTTCGCTATTCTGTCATTCCGAATAAAACTATAAACTCAAGGATGGATAGGAATGATCGTAAAGAGAGCGGCGAAAGAAGATCTTCATCAACTTGCAGTTTTATTTGATGAATATCGCCAATTCTACGGTGCCTCATCAAATGTTGCGCAATCTTATCAGTTTTTAAATCATCGCTTTGAAAACAAAGATAGCGTTATTTTCATTCATGTAAAAGATGAAATTTTTACAGGATTTGTTCTTCTTTACCAAGCTTTCTCATCAGTATCTTGCGAAACCTACTATATATTAGATGATGTCTATGTCACGCCAAGCTTTAGGAAACAAGGCTCTGCCAAGCAACTGATTGACACTGCAATTTTATTTGCACGGCATGAAAATGCCCAACGTATTAGTTTGGAAACCCAACGTAATAACTACCAGTCGCATCAGCTTTATGAAAAAATGGGTTTTATTCATGATGATGAGTTTAAGACTTTCCATTGTTTTCTGAAATAAAAATGCTCTAAACGTTACCGTTAATACAAAATTTATTCTGTCTCAAGCGGAATATTTTGGCTCAGTTGTTTTTGTTCAAGTGTTAAATAATCCCAATGCCCTTCCTCTAAATTTGGTAACTCAAGCAAGCCGATCTGTTGCCGATGTAAACGTTCAACTTTATTTCCTACTGCTGCAATCATCCTCTTGACTTGATGATAAACACCTTGATGAATCGTCATTTCAAGTTGGCGCTCTGAAATCAGCTTAATATCTGTCGCTGCGTAAATACCCTTTTCATTGCGTAATTCTACCCCCAACTCTAATTGTTGCTTTTGTTCAGTTGTTACTGGGTCAGCGGTGGAAACACAATAGACCTTCGGAACGTGTTTCTTTGGATGAGTCAATGCCTGTAAATATTGACCATCATCAGTCAAAAGTAGAAGTCCTGTCGTATCCTGATCCAATCGCCCTACACACTGCACACCACGATGAATTAAAATTTCGGGCAACAAACTAAAAACACTTCTATGATGGGTTGCCTGATGAGAACATTCATAACCTTGGGGTTTATGAAGAACGATATAAATATGTTCTCGATATTGATATTGTTCACCAAAAACTTGGAAACTCAAATCCTCTGTACTAAAGTTCTGTTTAGGATGATCACAAGTCTGACTATCTATGCTAACAGCCCCATTTTTTATCAGCTGCTGACAATACTTACGCGAACCAAAGCCTTGTGATTGCAGAATTTTTTCCAGCAACATAATAGAATCCAAATCAAACTTGTAGTTATTGTACTTGATTCTTTTTCCTTCCGTTGCTTAGTTTCTGTTCATCAATATTTATTCACAATTATGCCTTTTGTAATAGAAGGTATACAAAACCATCAACAAACGCCATCAATCTAATGAAACTGCTCCATACTTTCTGACAAGAGTCTTGTTAAATTTGTCTCAAGTTAAAAGAATATTGTCCATGCAATGAGGACAAGGAGCTTCAGAATGAAATCAAATATTTGGTTATGTAGTATTTTTTTTGCAGCAACATCTATGGTGACTGTTGCGCATGCAGATAATACAGCGCGTGTCGCGGCCACATCTGCTCTAGGAAGCGTTGTTGGTACAGCAGTCGGTAAAGAGCTCGGTGGTCATACAGGCGCAATGATTGGTTCAGCGATTGGTGGTGCTGGTGGTGCTGCTGCTTCTAGCAATAAACGTAATCGGACTGAGGCAGCCATCGGTGGGGGCTTAGGTGGAGTTGGCGGCTACACTGTGGGTAATAACATGGGTGGTACTAACGGTGGATATATTGGTGCAGCTGTTGGTGCGGCAGGTGGTGCTGCGTTAGGTAATAAAGTTGCTCAAGATCGAGATGCCGATCGTCGCTATGACCGCCGCTACGACAATCGCCGTTCATATGATAATCGTCGCCATTATAAATCGAACAAAAAATATCGTCACGATAATGGACTACATCGTGGTTGGTATAAAAATCGATAAATCTATTTTTGATACCTCCTTAGCACCTTCGGGTGCTTTTTTTGATTTTAACAATAGATACAAATAAATCGATAAAATCCGATATACAAACCCCATCTATATATCGTATTATTTCGATATATAAGATTGAGTATCTAAAATGAAATCATTAAAAGAGATCAAATTCTCTATTTTAGAATTAGCTCCCGTACGAGATAATCAAAGTATTGAATTTTCCTTACGTCATGCATTGGAATTGGCACAGCATGCTGAAAAGCTGGGCTATGAACGTTTTTGGCTTGCTGAACACCACAATATGGATGGTATCGCCAGTTCAGCAACTGCTGTCTTATTAGGTTTTATTGCTGCGCATACTCAAAAAATTAGATTGGGATCCGGCGGCATCATGCTCCCAAATCATGCCCCACTAGTCGTCGCAGAACAATTTGGCACTTTAGCAACACTCTACCCAAATCGCTTTGAACTTGGCTTAGGTCGTGCTCCTGGTACCGACCCTGTTACGATGCGTGCATTGCGCCGCGGCCGTCAAGAAACTGAAGATCAGTTCCCTCAAGACGTCCTTGAAATTCTACAATATTTTAAAGAACCTGCACCCAATCAAAAAATTGTTGCGACCCCAGGACAAAATACACAAGTACCTGTGTGGTTATTGGGTTCAAGCTTATTTAGTGCACAGCTTGCTGCAAAACTCGGTCTTCCCTATTCTTTTGCCTCACATTTCGCACCTAGAATGCTCGCTCAAGCAATCGACATCTATCGTGAGAATTTCCAAGCTTCAGAATATTTGGATCGACCTTATGTGTCTATGGGAATACCAACTGTTGTGGCGACAACAGATGATGAAGCAAAATTTTTAGCCACCAGCTCATATCAAAGAATATTAAATCTAATTCGAGGTCACAGCCTTAAACTTAAGGCTCCAGTTGAATCTACGGATGGCCTTGCGAGTAGTGCTGAGCAATTAGCAATTCAGAACTTTTATGCAATGGCCCAAATTGGTTCTCAAGACACTGTCAAAGCTGGGCTAAATAAGATTGCCGAGCAATATGATGTAGATGAATTTATTTTTACTTGTGACATTTACGACACACAAAAACGCTTGGATAACTTTAGTTTATTGATGGATCTAAAAAATCAGTAATACTCAAGATAAAACTATTAAGGCTTATTTTATATAAGTCTTAATGATCCATAAGCCCAAGAGCACCAAAGGTCTATGAATATTTCAATCATAGCTTGCATATAGACAGAAATGGCTTAAGGAAATGTAGTTAATCGCAATCCTTAATAAAGACGCACCCCACGTTTCATCATGTGGGTTGCCTGTTGAGCATTCACAGCACGACTAAATAAATAACCTTGTCCTATTGAACATCCAAACTGCTTTAGTAGTTCTAATTGGTCTGAGTTCTCAATACCTTCTGCAACGATATCCAACGCTAACTTTGGTCCCAACGCAATAATGGCTTGAACAATAGCTAAAATCGCCTCATCCCCATTCATTTGACGAATAAATTCACAATCAATTTTTAAACAATCAACTGGATAGTCTCTCAATCGCGTTAGTGAAGAATGCCCTGTTCCAAAGTCATCCAGTGCAATCTTAACACCTTGTTGTTTGAGCAAGTTTAAAGCCCTGATTACATAGTCTGAACCACGGTCATCCAGAATATGTTCTGTGATTTCTATTTCAACCAAATGATGCGGGATCTTGTAGAGGTTCAAACGTTGCAATAGACGTTCAGCATAATTATCTTTGAGAAATTCAACAGGTGCGGCATTAATCGAAATTGGAACTACCGCCAATCCTTGCTCAAGCCACATAGCAATATTTTTAAAAACTTTATTTTGGATTGCATCGCTAATTCTTGTCGCTAATACATAATCTTGAAAAGCTTGTTCAATATGACAAGGCGAATGGATGTGCTTGTCATCTGTTTGCCAACGCAATAGGGCTTCAAATCCGACAACTTTTCCGTCTGATAAACGTACCTTAGGTTGATAGAATGGAACCATCAAATCATCACGAATGATATGACGCGCTTGATTGAGTTGTACTGCAATGTTTTGCGCCGCAATCTCCATTTGTTGATTAAACATACGGAAACCGCCTCTTCCTGTCGCTTTTAAATCATTCAAGGCAGTATCCGCACATTTCATTAAATTTGAGGAGTCTTTCGCGTCTCTTGGATATATCGCGCAACCAATGCTCATACTGCCATTAATTAAATTTCCAGCATAAGTGATCGGTGCATCGAGTTGCCGACTAACATCTATTGCTACTTTTTCAAGCTCTTGTTCATGCTCTATTCCATTCACTAGAATTGCAAACTCATCACCACCTAAACGCGCTACAAAGGTATTTTCTGGCAAAGTGTTTTCTATTCGCTTTGATAAAATACGCAGTAAATGATCTCCAGCCGCATGTCCAAGTGTATCGTTGACATGCTTAAAATAATCTAAGTCTAATAAGATCAAGCCCAGAAATTTTTCACTCTTTTTATGTCTTTGCAATGCGCGTTTAAGTTGTAGCTTAAAGAAACGACGATTATAAAGTCCTGTTAACTCATCAAGCTCACTGGAGATACGCAATTGAATTTCAGTTTGTCTTTGCGCTGTCACATCACGTGACATACACAAGATCTGCACGATTTGACCTTTATCATTTAATATCGGCGTAAGTAAATTATCCCAGTATTGCTTATTTTCCCCTTCACCACTCATGCCTCGAAAACGTGCTGTTTTACCTTTAAGTACCATTTTCAAAGCATAATTAGCTTTAGAGCGGATTTCGGGTGCTAATAGCTCAGTCCATTTCATACCAAAGCGATGATTGTTCTCAGGAATATTAAGCGCGATACATCCCGTTCTATTGACATGTAATAGATAACCATCTAAATCTAATAACTTGATACAGTCCACACTATTATCAAGCATATTGGTCTGTGCATTTATACACTGCACCAAATTATGTTGGTATTGTTTTGTTTCATGAATATCGACACTATTGATGAACCAATGCGCTTGCCCACCCTGATCAGCCTCTACAAATTTTGCTGATAATAAAAACCAGCGATAAGCACCAGACTGATGTCGCAAGCGACACTCAACCTGAAAAGGCGCTTTAGTAGCAAATGCCTGTCGCCATTCTTTTTGAAAGACAGCAATATCTTCAAGATGAAGCAAGTCCATCCAATTATTTTGGAATTTTTGGAATTCATTTATCCCGATATACTCTTGACTGACCTTATTAAAAAAATAAGCATCACCTTGGTCTGAGAGCAACCAAACTAGGCTCGGTATATGATTAAAAACGTTTTGCTGGACTTCGTTCATTTGATGGTTTGATTGAAAAGTTAAAGCCGAATTCACATGCTTCTTAAGTAACTTTACTGGTTTTGCATCTAAACAGGATTCTTTACTTAAAGATGCTCAGTTGCAACAAAAACCATATACCACCAATAGCAAAAGTGAGATTTATATCACAATATTTTAACACAAATGTGCATAAACCTACATAGCAAAGCGTATTTTATGTTAACTGGGTTTTGTTATTCAACATCAATTATTTAATTTTAATTCGCTATCTATTTCAAATTTAACTGCATAAATCACAACAAAAAAAAATATAAAAGGCTACTTCCTTTAAATCAGTCAGTAGCCATAATCAACTAACCAATACGACGTTTCAAACCAGTCATCTGTAAAACTCGTGTAGAGATCTCTTCGATTGACATCTCAGTAACATTTAAGTATTTGATCCCTTCAGAAATATAAATCCCTTCTATCGCACGTAACTCCATTTGACACTGGCTAAAACTTGCATAGCGACTATTCGCTTTCCGTTCATTGCGGATGGCCACTAAACGCTCCGCATCAATCATCAGTCCAAACAACTTATTCTTGTGTTCTCTTAGAATTTTCGGCAAGCGGTTGTCATCCAAATCCTCTTCAGTGAGTGGATAGTTTGCTACTCGTATCCCAAATTGTAATGATAGATAAATTGAAGTTGGCGTTTTTCCTGAACGAGAAACACCAATTAAAATAATATCTGCTTTGTCATAATGGCGTGTACGCGCCCCATCATCATTGTCTAATGCGAAATGTACTGCATCAATGCGTGCTTTATAATACTCTGAATCTGTTACCGCATGCGTTTGTCCAACCAATGTTGTTGGTGGTGTACCTAACTCCTGTTCAAGCTTGCTAATTAGCCCTTCAAAAACATCCAAATTTACGGCTTTGGCAGTATTAATAATTTCACGAACATGAGGATCAACCAAAGTATCAAAAACCAGAGGTAATGAACCATCACGACTTTGACAAGCGTTGATCTCCACAGCAACATTCATTGCAGCTTCTTCAGTCGTGATATACGGCATAATATGAATATCAAAATCGACATTTGGAAATTGTGCAAGTAGTGAGTGTCCAAGGGTTTCTGCAGTAATCGCGGTACCATCTGAAATAAAAAATACGCTCCGTTTAATTTGTTTACTTTCGGGCATCAAAATTCTCCTTAAACATTTGTCTTAGTGCTCTATAATCTTTATAGTAAACTCATCTAACATGACTGTCGCTTAGTAAAACGCTAAATCTAAGCACATTCGTATAATTTCATACCAATGATGGTCATTCATACTGCAAAAAAAGTGGAGTAAATACTTTGGAAGCGCGCGTAATCGGTCTGGAAAAATTAGGAAAACACGATGTCGAACTCGTAGGTGGGAAAAACTCATCTTTGGGTGAAATGATCAGCCATTTATCCAATGCTGGTGTATCGGTACCTGGTGGTTTTGCTACAACTGCAGCTGCCTATCGTGAGTTCTTGGATCAAAGCGGCTTAAATGCTCGAATTCAGGCTGAACTTGCACAACTTAATGTTGATGATGTTATCGCGCTTGCTGAAACAGGTGCAAAAATCCGCAAATGGATTGTTGATACACCACTTACAGAAACATTAGAACAAGAAATTCGTGAAGCATTTACAGCACTTTCAAACGGTAATCCAGACATCGCTGTTGCTGTACGTTCTTCTGCAACCGCAGAAGATTTACCTGACGCGTCTTTTGCAGGACAACAAGAAACTTTCTTAAACATTCGCGGTATTGATAATATTCTGATTGCAATTAAAGAGGTTTTTGCTTCTTTATACAATGACCGTGCAATCGCTTATCGTGTACACCAAGGTTTTGAACATAGTGTTGTAGCCCTTTCTGCTGGCGTCCAACGTATGGTTCGTTCTGAAACTGGCGCTGCGGGTGTTATGTTCACACTTGATACAGAATCAGGTTTCCGTGATGTGGTATTCATTACCGCATCTTACGGTTTGGGTGAAATGGTTGTACAAGGTGCAGTAAACCCTGACGAATTCTATTTATCAAAACCGCTTTTAAATGCTGGTAAACACTCTGTTCTGCGCCGTAATCTTGGTTCAAAACACCAGAAAATGATTTACGGTGAAGAAGGTTCTGCTGGTAAATCAGTTGTTGTTGTCGATGTTGAAAAACCTGAGCGCCAACAATTTGCATTAAATGATCATGAATTACACGAGCTTGCAAAACAAGCCTTAATCATCGAACAACATTACGGTGCTCCAATGGACATCGAATGGGCAAAAGATGGTGATGATGGTCAAATCTATATCGTTCAAGCACGTCCTGAGACTGTAAAAAGCCGTCAGAATGTGGGCACAATGGAACGCTACCTATTAAAGCAACGTGGTACAGTAGTTTGTGAAGGTCGTTCAATTGGACAACGTATTGGTTCGGGTAAAGTACGTGTTGTAACCTCAATCAAAGAAATGGATAAGGTACAAGACGGTGACGTACTTGTGTCGGACATGACTGACCCAGATTGGGAACCAGTAATGAAACGTGCAGCAGCAATTGTGACTAACCGTGGTGGTCGTACATGCCACGCAGCAATTATTGCACGTGAGCTTGGTGTGCCTGCGATTGTCGGTTGTGGCAACGCTACAGAAGTACTCACTGACGGACAAGAGGTGACTGTATCTTGTGCTGAAGGAGATACAGGTTTTATTTATGAAGGTTCGTTAGACTTTGAAGTTCAACGTAACTCCATTCACTCTATGCCATCATTACCGTTCAAAATTATGATGAACGTGGGTAACCCTGACCGTGCATTTGACTTTGCTCAAATTCCAAATGAAGGGATCGGACTTGCACGTCTTGAGTTCATTATTAACCGTATGATTGGTGTACACCCGAAAGCATTGTTAAACATCGAGAGCCTTCCTCGTGAAACACGTGCAGCGGTTATGACACGCACTGCTGGCTATTCATCTCCTATCGAGTTTTATGTAGAAAAGTTAGTTGAAGGTATTTCAACTCTCGCTGCGGCATTTGCAGAAAAGCCTGTGATTGTTCGTATGTCTGACTTCAAATCGAATGAATATGCCAATTTAATCGGTGGTAAATTATACGAACCAGAAGAAGAAAACCCAATGTTGGGTTTCCGTGGTGCAAGCCGTTACGTATCTGACAATTTCCGTGACTGTTTTGAACTTGAATGCCGTGCGTTGAAAAAAGTTCGTGATGAAATGGGCTTAACCAACGTTCAAATTATGATTCCTTTTGTTCGTACCGTTTCTGAAGCAAAACGTGTTATCGAACTCCTTGCTCAAAACGGTTTAAAACGTGGTGAGAACGGCTTAAAAGTGATCATGATGTGTGAGTTGCCAACCAATGCGTTATTGGCAGAACAATTCCTTGAACACTTCGATGGCTTCTCAATTGGTTCAAACGATTTAACACAGCTTACACTTGGTCTAGACCGCGATTCTGGTATCGTTTCTCACTTATTTGACGAACGTGATCCTGCTGTGAAAGCTTTGTTATCGATGGCAATTCATGCTTGTCGTAAAGCAGGAAAATATGTAGGTATCTGTGGTCAAGGCCCTTCTGATCATCCTGATCTTGCAAAATGGCTCATGGAACAAGGTATTGAGTCTGTGTCACTTAACCCTGACTCAGTTCTAGATACTTGGTTCTTCTTGGCTGAAGAAAAAATTAAGCAAGCTTAACTATTATTTTAAAAGACCCCCTAGGTGGGGTCTTTTTTCATCATTTGTGATAGAGATTTAGAACATATGCAAATTTACTTGGCACGTAATAATCAACAAGCTGGTCCATACACGCTAGAACAAGTCAATCAAATGCTTGCAAGCCAACAAGTTCTACTTACTGATCTTGCTTGGCATGAAGGTATGAGTGAATGGAAAACGCTCGGTGAGTTAACCCAAGGAAAACTTGTGTATGAACCAATCGGTCATACATCAACTCCATTTCCATCACCACAGCCTACCGAGACTGTATCTGCTACACAACAATACCAAGCAAAAACCTCAGCAGAGGAAACAAAAACTGTCGAGCTTGCATCAATTGGCTCACGAGCTTTTGCTAAAGCAATCGACTTTATGTTGTGGCTTCCAATTGCAATGATTCCATCATTCTATTTTACTGAAGAGCAGCACGGACAGCTTGCTGATATTCAAAAACAAATGCAGGCGGCTGAATTTGCTTCTGCCAAAGCGGCTGAATTACAACAACAAATCTTTCAGCTTATCCCTCCTGAAGCATGGCAAAGCATGATGATTTACATTGTCGTTATGCTCATGGTTCAAGCATATTTCATTGCTAAATCTGGTCAGAGTATCGGCAAAAAATTAACTCGTATCAAAATTGTGGATGTAGAAAATAATAAT
>NZ_GG665949.1:347737-363510 GCF_000156555.1 Acinetobacter sp. ATCC 27244 | reverse complement strand
AATAATCAAGTTAGCCTCATTCGTGCTTTTTGGCTTCGTAGTGTTGTTTTTATTATCCTAAATTTGCTGCTAGTTCCAATCATTACCATCATTGATTATGCTTTTGCAATCAGCTCAAACCGACAAACTTTGCACGATAAGTTCGCAAAAACCAAAGTGATTAAGCAATAATTACAAATCGATAAAGAAAAGAGGATTTATTCCTCTTTTCTTTATATTAAGCTGATATTTATAGAAAAAGCATATAGCCAAATAACAATCCTTACAAAATAAATCGGGTTTTAAAACAAGCATTTCAGACCACTTTATCAGTAGCTTAGTTTTTCAATATGAGGCATAATGTCCAACAACGTAGCGGTGTCGCATGATTGCTAAGCATTTCACAAAAAATTCTTATCATTCATGCGACACTTTAATCGCTATCCCATAATTTAATTAGGGAATGGGACTCTTCACCGAGGTTGTAAAATGAGACAAACGATTTTAGCTGTATTGTCTTTATCAACGCTTGCTGTGCTCTTAACTGGGTGCGGTGGTGATATGGTACTTCTAAACAATAAAGGTCCAGTTGGTCAAGGTCAAAGTAGCCTAATGATGACTGCGATCTATCTCATGCTATTGGTGGTTATTCCATCAATTGTTATGGCATTGTGGTTTGGTTGGAAATATCGCGCGTCGAATAAAGATGCAGACTATAAACCTACATGGGCACACTCTACAGCAATTGAAATTGTTGTTTGGGGTATTCCTGTCATTATTATTGGTATTTTAGCTTGGTTAACTTGGTGGGGTTCCCACAAGTACGACCCTTACCGTCCGTTAGAGTCTGATAAAGCTCCATTAACGATTCAAGTTATTGCTGAACAGTTTAAATGGATCTTTATCTATCCTGAGCAAAACATTGCAACGGTAAATGAAGTACGCTTCCCAGAACAAACGCCTGTAAGCTTTAAGATTACATCTAACTTCACAATGAATTCATTCTTCATTCCACAGTTAGGTGGTCAAATCTATGCCATGGCAGGTATGCAAACTCACCTCCATCTATTGGCAGATGAACCTGGTGTATTCCGTGGTATCTCAGCAAACTATTCAGGCTACGGTTTCTCTCAAATGCGCTTTAAAGCACATAGTGTAACTGATGCTGAATTTGCACAATGGGTAGAAGCTGTTAAATCGGGTCAAGGTAATACCGTAGTAGTTGACGAAAATGGCACTACAGCTATTCAAAAAGGTACGCTTGATCAAGCTGAATTAGCAACGCTTAAAGATGGCAATCGTTCTAAATATCAGATCGACGCACTTGTAGCAAGAGCAAAGACTCCAGAAGAAAAGAAAGCGGCTGAAGAAATGAAGCCTTATCCAACTGAGCCACATGCTGTGACTTATTATTCTTCAGTTGAGCCTAAATTGTTCGAATCTGTTATCAATCATTACATGAGCAACTATCATGGTGCAGACCACTCAGCGTCAACTGAGCATGCAACTGAAGCGACTCATACTAATGATGAACATGCCACAGCTTCTGCAGAGGAATAAGACATGTTTGGAAAGTTAGGACTTGATGCAATTCCGCACGATCCAATCGTGTTGGTTACTGTTGCAATGATGATTCTAGGTGGTATCGCTCTTGTTGGTGGTATTACTTATTTCAAAAAATGGGGCTACCTGTGGAACGAATGGTTCACATCAGTAGACCATAAAAAAATTGGTATCATGTATATCATCGTTTCTGTCATCATGCTTTTGCGTGGTTTCGCAGATGCGATTATGATGCGTTTGCAACTTTTCCTTGCGAAAGGTGGCGGCGAAGGCTATTTACACCCTGAACACTACGACCAGATTTTCACCGCACACGGTGTAATCATGATCTTCTTCGTGGCAATGGGTCTAGTCGTAGGTATGATGAACATCTCGGTGCCATTGCAAATTGGTGCGCGTGACGTTGCATTCCCATTATTGAACTCACTTAGCTTCTGGTTATTTGCCGGTGCTGCGGGTCTTATGATGGTTTCTCTCGCACTAGGTGAGTTCGCTGCAACAGGTTGGATGGCATATCCTCCTCTGTCAGGAATCGAATATTCTCCTGGTGTTGGTGTAGATTACTATATTTGGGCACTACAGGTTTCTGGTCTAGGTACGCTTTTAACGGGTGTTAACTTCTTCGTTACCATCATCAAAATGCGTGCACCTGGCATGAAACTAATGGACATGCCGATCTTCACTTGGACTTCACTTTGTACGGCTGTCTTGATTATTGCATCGTTCCCTGTTTTAACAGGTACACTTGCAATGTTAACGTTAGACCGTTATTTCGGCTTCCATTTCTTCACAAATGAGCTTGGCGGTAGTCCAATGCTTTATGTGAACTTGATTTGGACATGGGGTCACCCTGAAGTATATATCTTGGTATTACCAGCATTTGGTTTATACTCAGAAATCGTTGCAACTTTCTCTCGCAAGACGTTGTTCGGTTACAAATCAATGGTGTATGCAACAATCGCAATTACTGTACTTGCATTCGTTGTATGGCTTCACCACTTCTTCACCATGGGTGCTGGTGCGAACGTAAATGCGTTCTTCGGTATCATGACCATGGTTATTGCGATTCCGACTGGTGTAAAAATCTTCTCTTGGTTATTCACCATGTATAAAGGTCGCATTACCTATACGACTCCAATGTTATGGACGCTTGGCTTCCTTGTAACATTCGGTATCGGTGGTTTGACTGGTGTACTTATGGCTGTTCCACCTGCGGACTTCCTTGTACATAACTCACTCTTCTTGATTGCTCACTTCCATAACGTAATTATCGGTGGTGTGGTGTTTGGTATGTTTGCCGGCATCATCTTCTACTGGCCGAAAATGTTTGGTTGGAAGCTCAATGAAGCATGGGGTAAAGCTGCGTTCTGGTTCTGGTTCATTGGTTTCTATTTTGCATTCATGCCGCTTTATATCCTTGGTTTCATGGGTATGACTCGTCGTTTGAATACATATGACAACCCTGAATGGGATCCGTACTTGGCTATCGCATTATTTGGTGCTGTTCTTATTGCAATCGGTATTGCATGTTTCTTAATGCAAATCATCGTTGGCTTCTTACAACGTAAGGACAATATGGACTACACAGGCGACCCATGGGATGGCCGTACATTTGAATGGGCAACTTCTTCCCCTGCTCCGTTCTATAACTTTGCGCATCTTCCTGCTGCTGACGGTATTGATCGCTTCTGGACTGACAAAGAAAATGGTGTTGCCTACGCTCGCAATACCAAGTATGAAGATATCCACATGCCGACAAATCGTGCTGCTGGTTTCGTCATTGCGATGTTCATTACCATTCTTGGTTTCGCGCTCATCTGGCACATTTGGTGGCTTGTAGCGGTTTCATTCGTTGCTGCGATCATCAGCTTCATCGTAAGCTCATTCACTAAGAATGTTGACTACTATGTTCCAGCTGCTGAAGTTGAACGTATTGAAAATGAACGCTATGCGTTACTTGAAAAACACTTGAAGAAGGACTAAGGATATGGCTGAAGTACTTCATCACGATAACCACGGACACGACGGTCATCACGAACATGATGATACAGACTTAACGGTCTTTGGTTTCTGGACATATTTGATGAGTGACTTGATCCTTTTCGGATCACTCTTCATCGCATTTGCTGTATTAAGCAGTCATATTCCACCGGGTACACCTAGTGCTTACGACCTATTCCATGATTCTTTGGGATTCGTTTTAGCTGAAACCTTTGCACTCCTAATTTCCTCTGTGACATTTGGTTTTGCAGTACTTGCATCATACAAAAAGAATGTTAACCAAGTTCTTTTATGGTTAATCGTTACTTTTATTTTTGGTGCAACGTTCATTGGGATGGAAATCTATGAGTTCCATCACCTTGTTCATGAAGGTTATGGACCAACGAAGAGTGCGTTCTTATCTGCGTTCTTTACTTTGGTTGGTACGCACGGTATCCACGTAACTTCTGGTCTAGTGTGGATGGCTGTTTTGATGTATCAAATCAAACAGAACGGTTTGACACTACCGAATACACGTCGTCTTGCTTGCTTAAGCTTGTTCTGGCACTTCCTTGACATCGTTTGGATCTGTGTATTCAGCGTCGTTCACTTACTGGGAGTTCTCTAATGAGTAGTCATGACCATAATGCTGCAGGTGCATCGCACGGTAATGTAAAACAATACACAGTAGGCTTTATTCTTTCTGTCATTCTTACCATCATCCCTTTCGGGATGGTGATGGCAGGTGGTTTTAGTCGTGGCATTTTAGTTACTGTCATTGCAATTACTGCAGTTGCTCAGGTACTTGTACAGCTTGTGTACTTCCTACACATGAATACATCATCTGATCAACGTTGGAATCTTATTGCATTTATCTACACGATTTTATGTATTGCCGTACTTTTAGTTGGCTCTGTGTGGATTATGAATTACCTACACTACAACATGATGATCTAAACTGATTGTCATGTGGAAAAAGTACTTATTCCTGACTAAGCCAGGAATTCTCTTCGGTAATTTTATTACCACCTTGGGCGGCTTCTTTTTAGCCGCCCAAGGCTCCATAGACTACCTCTTATTATTACTTACACTTATCGGAACAACGCTCGTCGTTGCATCAGGATGTGTTGTAAATAATGTAATTGACCAAGACATCGATCAAAAAATGCAACGCACGATGAATCGTGCGCTTGTCAAGAAAACCATTTCCCCTACTGTCGCAATGTGTTATGCCCTTGTGTTAGGTGTAATGGGGTTCAGCATCCTTTGGTTCTTTATCAACGCGTATGCTTTTTTATTTGCTGTAATTGGTTTTGTGGTTTATGTCGGTTTTTATAGTTTGTGGACAAAACGTACCACGATCCATCAAACCGTTATTGGTAGTATTTCTGGAGCGAGTCCACCTGTCATAGGTTATACGGCTGTGAGTCATCAATTTGATATGGCAGCTTTATTGCTCTTTGTTGCATACGCTTTATGGCAAATGCCACATTCATGGGCAATTGCAATCTATCGTTTTGATGATTACAAAAATGCAGGAGTTCCAATCTTACCAGTCGCTCGTTCAATCATACGAACCAAAATTGAATCACTGATCTATGTGGTTTTATTTACATTGGCGATGAACGCATTATTTATTTATGGATACACCAATATTTTGTTTTTGGTGATCTGTAATGTACTTTGTGTTTACTGGCTTTATATTGGTATCTTAGGATTTAAAGCAGAAAATGATCAGCTTTGGGCAAAGCGCTTTTTCTTATTCTCTGTGATTTTAATTACAGTAATTAGTTTAAGTTTTAGCTTTACCTTTAAAACCCCTGCACCACTCTTTCCAATTTTTTAAAAAAGATAGAGAGCCTCTCTATCTTTTTCTCATCGCAAACATCTTGCATTTCTTAGAAGTTTTCCTTGTTATTTGATTGAAAACCACCTAAAATTCACGCTTCGCAATTTGCGACATAACTTTTTAGTTATGACTCCTTGCTTCTAATGTATACATTAGGGGCTGTTTAAACCGTAAGGAGCTGACAATGCGTCACTACGAAATCGTACTTTTGGTACATCCAGACCAAAGCGATCAAGTTGTAGGTATGGTTGAACGCTATATCTCTCAGATCAAAGAAGCTGAAGGTCAAATTCACCGTTTAGAAGATTGGGGCCGCCGCCAATTGGCTTACCCGATTAACAAGATTCACAAAGCACACTACATTCTTATGAATGTTGAATGTGGTCAAACGACTCTTGATGAATTAGAAGAATTGTTCCGTTATAACGACGCAATTATTCGTAACATCATCATCCGTCGTGAACACGCAATTACTGAAGAATCTTTACTTGCTAAGAGTGCTGAAGAAAAACGTGCGCGTAAAGCTCAACGTGAAGAAGCACAACAAGCAGTACAAGAAGCTGAATAAGGAGAACATCAATGGCACGTTTTTACCGTCGTCGCAAGTTCTGCCGCTTTACAGCTGAGAATGTTGCGTACATCGACTACAAAGATATCGACACTTTAAAACAGTACATCACTGAAAACGGCAAGATTGTTCCTAGCCGTATTACAGGTACTAAAGCTCGTTATCAACGTCAATTAGCGTTAGCTATTAAACAAGCTCGCTATTTGTCTTTGATTCCGTACACTGACAACCATAAGTAAGTGAGGTGAGCTGTGGACGTTATCTTATTACAACGCATTAAGAACCTTGGTAAATTAGGCGACAAAGTATCAGTTAAAGCTGGTTACGGTCGTAACTTCTTGATCCCTCAAGGTAAAGCTGTAGCTGCAACTGAAGCAAACACTGCTGCTTTTGAAGCTCGTCGTGCTGAACTTGAAAAACAAGAAGCTGATATTTTAGCTGCTGCAAATGCACGTGCTGAACAATTGAACGAAGTAAATATCGTAATCACAGCTAAAGCTGGTGATGAAGGTAAACTGTTCGGTTCTATCGGTACTCGTGATATTGCTGACGCTTTAACGAACGCTGGTCTTGTTGTTGACCGTGCGGAAGTTCGTTTACCAAACGGTGCGCTTCGTCACACTGGTGAATTCAACATCGCAATCCAATTGCATCATGATGTTGTTGCTGAAGTTCTCGTTACTATCGTATCTGAGTAATTTCTGCAAAGAAAAAGAGCATGTTTTACATGCTCTTTTTTTATGTCTAAAAAATACAAAAAGACTTCAAATTAAGTTTTAAATTTTAAAATTCTCATCTCTATAGGGCCACATATGCAAAAAAAGAATCGTATCATCGCTTTGGTACTCGCCATGTTTTTAGGTTTTTTTGGAATAGATCGTTTCTATCTCGGTAAAAAGACCACTGGTATTTTAAAATTAATCACTTTTGGTGGCTTAGGTTTCTGGTGGTTTATTGATGCAACCATACTCTTGCTTGATGCCTTCCTCTATTCCTTGGGCAAGGATACGGGTTTCGTCAAAGACGCTCAAAAAAATGATCTTCGCTACGGTCTTTCTGCTTACCGCTTAAAAAATGGAAAGTTCGTACAGGACTGGTTTGCACAACCTTAAAGTAAAACAACTCTTTTTTCTTATATCGATCTGACCAGTCAGGATGCAATAGCAGAAATGACTATCTATTATGCTATTGCACCACTTACACAATTTTCCCTGAATTAAATTGTCCAGATCAGCTTCAATTGGATTAAGATAGTCACTCGGTTATGTTTCATCTTTTTTATTAGGTCTTGTTATGTCACAGGCGAATGCCAATTTTACAAAAAATTCTCCAAACACAGAGAGTAAAGTGAGTGACTCAGGTCAACTAAAAGAATTCCGTACTCCTCCGCATAACCTTGCCATTGAGCAAGCAGTTTTAGCTGCACTAATGACTGTTGCCGAATCTTTTGAACAAGTGAGTGATCTACTCAAAGAAAATGATTTTTATGCGACACGTCATAAATATATTTATCGCGCCATCGAAAAACTGGCACAGGAAAACTCGCCTTACGATGCAGTTTTAGTCAATGACTGGCTACTTAAGCAGAACCTCCTCGATGCGATTGGAGGTGAAGAATATTTGATGCAACTTATGGCGGACTCGCCTTCAAGTTTTTACAATCTTGAAACCTATGCCAATAAAATTAAAGAGTTTTCAACCCTTCGATCAATGATCAAGGTCAGTACGGATATTCTACAAAATGCCTATGACACCAAAGGTCGTCCAGTCAGTGAAATTCTTGATTTAGCAGAAACCAGTATTTTCTCTTTGGCCGAACAACACAATAATAATAAGAAAGATTCGGGCCCCAAATCGATTAGTTCAGTTACCGCGGATGTCATCACTAAATTAGATGAATTATCAAAACTTGATGGAAACATTACAGGTTTAACTACAGGGTTTGTGGAACTTGATAATAAAACCTCAGGGATGCAAGCCGGTGACTTGATTATTGTTGCGGCTCGTCCATCTATGGGGAAAACCACTTTTGCCATGAATTTGGTTGAAAGTGTATTGCAGTACAACAGATTACCAGCATTAGTGTTTTCTATGGAAATGCCAGCAGACTCTATCGCCATGCGTTTGATTTCTGCAATGGGTAAAGTTCATCAGGGACATTTGCGCTCAGGTAATCTTGATGCCGATGAGTGGACCAAGGTTACAGGTACGATTTTGCAGCTTCAAGAGATGCACCTATATATTGATGATTCTTCTGCTCTACCTCCAACAGAACTTCGTGCCCGTGCACGACGAATTGCCAAAATGCATGATGGCAAAATCGGTTGTATTATGGTCGATTACTTACAATTGATGAAAGTCCCTGGTATGGGTGATAACCGTGTTGGCGAGATTTCAGAAATCTCTCGTAGCTTAAAAGCCTTAGCCAAAGAAATGAACTGTCCAGTGATTGCACTTTCACAGCTTAACCGTAGTTTGGAGAACCGACCAAACAAACGTCCTGTAATGTCTGACTTACGTGAATCCGGTGCAATCGAGCAGGATGCTGACTTAATCATGTTCATTTATCGTGATGAAGTCTATAACAAAGAATCAAAAGAAGCAGGTACAGCCGAAATCATTATTGGTAAACAGCGTAATGGTCCGATCGGTAGTGTTCGCCTTGCCTTTGAAGGTCAATACACTCGTTTTAGTAATCTCTCACCTGAGTTCTACGCTCAATATGATGATGAAGAATAACTCCTATACTATTGATTAAAATTGCTTTTTATATTATCCGAGTCGTCCCAAAGGAGAAATCAGGGTGCGCCAAGCAACAGTTTATATTGACAGTACAGCACTGCAATATAATTTAAACCGTGTTAAACAACTTGCACCAAATTCAAAAATTGTCAGTATGGTCAAAGCCAATGCCTACGGACATGGAATTAAAGACTGTTTAACAGCCTTAGCGGCCACGGATGCTTTTGGTGTCGCCTGTTTAGAAGAAGCCCTAGAAATCAGGCGGCTTGGATATTTACAGCCAATCACCCTAATTGAAGGTGTATTTTCAGCAGATGAGATGATTCATGTTATTGAACAGAAACTAGAATGTGTCGTTCATCATGCTCAACAAGTTGAATGGCTGCTTGCTCATAAAGATCAATATCAAGCTTTGGATTTAAAAGTTTGGGTAAAACTCAATAGTGGGATGAATCGTTTAGGTTTCAAAGTTTCTGAAATCACTACTGTGATCCAACGTTTAAAAGCAGAAGGTTTTAACTGCGTTTTAACAATGCATTTTGCCAATGCTGATACGGATCATCCACTAAATGAACAACAAAAAATGCAGTTTTTACAAGTGAAACAAGCATGTGAACCTATTCTTGCTTCATGTTGTAATTCTGCTGCCATTTATAGATATCCAGAATTGCATTTCGATTTTGTACGGCCAGGAATCATGCTCTACGGCGCATCACCGTTTGCAGACAAGAATGTTGAAGCCCTTGATCTAAAGCCAGTTATGACCTTCAGCGCAGAAATCATTGCCTTAAATCAAATTCAGCAAGGTGAATATGTTGGTTATGGTTCAACCTATGTCGCTACACAAGATATGACGATCGCTATCGTTTCGATCGGCTATGGAGATGGCTATCCTCGTGCATATATAAAACCTAACTTTGTGGCAATTTATGATCAACTTATACCCGTCATAGGACGTGTAAGCATGGATATGATTGCGATTGATATCAGTAATTTAAATGCAAAAATCGGAACTAAAGTCGAGCTTTGGGGGAATACTCGACTGGTCGATGACGTTGCAGAGGCAAATGGAACCATTGGCTATGAGCTACTCTGTAGGCTAAGCCAACGACCTCAACGCAGACTTAACTAAAAAGATAATGCTAAGTTCAAAGCTGTTTTGAACTTAGTTAACTTACTTGATCCATTTCAATTTCAGCCAACAAGGGAATAAATGCACAAATTGAATCCTTATTTAAAAGATAAGGATTAAAACTTTCCTGTCCAAGTTGTTGAAAGAAAATCGAAATAGCGCTATTTTTCCGTACAAACTTCATAGACCAATCTTGGAATATCCCCTGCTCCACATTTCGTGCAGGAAATGCATAAACTTGTTCATGCCGCCTATCTTTTTTAATTTTTTCAAATAATTGCATAATGGTGGTTTGATCCCCTTCCAAGCATTGGAAAAAATAACCATCCGCGAAATAAAGCACACCGTAAATATGATTTAAATAATTAAAATGATGTGCTTCATTTAAAATATCTCTCAAATCAGACAATAGGCTCTGTGGATCTGATAAAGCTTTACTGGTATAACAAAATTGAAAAAGCATTCTTATAACTCTTATAGGTTCAACTTGATTATGCCCAAGTTTTTGATTAAACCCAATAATCTTCAGTCGGTTTCGGTAATTCTTGTAACCCGCGCCTTAACGTTTCAGACCATTGTTTACTTATTTGGGTAAAATAAGGATCTTCTTCCCCGATTCTCTTTCCTTTAGGAATAATAAAACTATCTTTATAATAAACCAAAGCGTCTAAAGGTAAGCCAACAGAAACATTGGAGCGTAAAGTTGAATCAAAAGAAATTAATGTACAACGTAAAGCATCATCCAAAGGCATATCATAATGTAAAGCGCGATCAAGAATGGGCTTACCGTACTTACTTTCACCAATTTGAAAATAAGGAGTATCTGTAGTGGCCGAAATAAAGTTTCCTTGAGGATAAACATTATATAATTGCATTTCCTCCCCTTTAATTTGACCAGCCACCAAAATACTTCCAGAATAATTCATCTGTTCTTGAGTATTCGAAGTAATATCTTCCAATACAGTTTTTAATGTTTTGCCAACCAGTTCCGCCACTTCAAACATATTATTTGCACTGTACAAGTTTGGCTCGTGATTAAAATTCAGCGCGTTTTGCAAATGACTAATCACAGCTTGCGTTGTTGCCAAATTCCCTGCTGTTTGAATTGCGATAAAGCGTTTACCAACCACACCAAAAGTATGCAATTTACGAAATACAGAAATATGATCGACCCCTGCATTGGTGCGCGTATCACTAATCAATACCAAACCCTGTTCTAATCTCAATGCACAACAATAGGTCATCTTTTTCTCTTTACACTCAACACGCCAAAACCTGAACACTAGACATCATACTTTCAACTCCTCCTTGCTCGCGCACACCACGAACAGGTGCGACATCGAGATAATCACGTCCGATTGCAACATAAATATGATTTTGTGGAGCAAATATCTGATTACTAATATCGAAACAATACCACTGATTCTCTACAAATGCTTCCGCCCATGCGTGACTGGCAAGGTGCGGTTGGTTTTGATCATACAAATAACCAGAAACATATCGTGCAGGTATCTGCAAAGCACGGCACATAGCAACAAAGACATGTGCATGATCTTGACACACTCCTTGTCCCGCATAAAATGCATCTATGGCGGACGTTGTCACTGATGTACTTTGCGGTTGATAAGGCACACGTTCTAGGATTGCTTCTGACAAATCAATCAAATGCTGACGATTTAAACGCAGAACAATAGATTTCGCAAAGTCTAGCATCGTTGAATCATAACAAGACATCGTCGTGCGCTGTAAAAACAGCATCGGAGAAATATGACTTTCAAAATGGCCTAACTCAGTCACATGTAAATCAATAACTCCCTGCGCCATAATCGTTAAATAGCGATAATCATGCCTTTGTGTTGCTGTCATCCAAAGATTATTAAATGCATCTCTTTTACAGTTTGACTCTCCTGGCACACTAATATGCCAAGTTTCAACGGTTTGATGTTGAGAGCTTTGAGGCATCATTTTTATCGACTGCACGCTATTACGTGCAGTCTGCGTATAACGATAATGTGTTTGATGATTCACCATAAGTTTCATGCATACACCTCAAATTGATTCTCTAGCCGATATGTAAATGCATAAAACTGGTTAATATAAGGTTCAGATTTAAAAATCTCCCAACTAGGTTGTAATTCATCCCAGCCTAAATCAAACAACTGATGAATCGTTAATTCTGTTACACCCATAACCTTATGAATATTTTGATAAAACCTAAAATAAGTATCTATCTGCTCAATACATTTACCTATTCTAAAAAATAAAGAAATATCCTCTTGCTCTGCTGTTAAAAGCTCACAACATCTATTCACTATGCGTTGAATATCTAAAGCATTTGCTTCCACATTTTTGATCAAGAAATTCAGCTCAGCGTAAGCCTGTGCGCTCAATAATCCTCTTAGTTCATGAATATTGTCACGAGCAATCTCTAATTGATTTAACAGCGAAAATGGCTGTTGTTTATCTAACATAAATTGATTTAAGTTATCGGCACTATCTATCTGCAAACAAAGAGCGTATGCAAAATCCGCAGCCTGCCGGTCATCCGTAAAGGGCAACTGATTAGTAACATATTGTATTCTATATAAATAACGACCTAACCAATATACATATTGTGCACTTGAGCGAAGTAAAATCATTCAATTTCTCCTTAAATTCATTTCTAAAATCACAATAGTTTTATAAAAATCCCTCACGATTTAAGAATGATTTTAAGAACGTAATGTTTCTACAACCCAAGTATCTTTGATCCCTCCGCCTTGAGATGAATTGACAACTAAAGATCCAGCTTGCATCGCAACACGAGTCAAACCACCAGGAACAATCTCTGTACGATATGGTGAACTTAATATAAATGGACGCAAATCGATATGTCTTTCAGCCACACCTTGATCTGTAAGTGTTGGTGCAACTGATAATGCCAAAGTGGGTTGTGCTATATACAAATGTGGGTTTGCCATGAGCTTTTGTCTAAAGCATTCGATTTGATGTTGATCTGATTGCGGGCCTATTAACATCCCATAGCCACCAGAGCCTTGAGCCTCTTTAACAACTAACTTTTCTAAATTACTTAATACATAATCTAATTGGTCAACATCTCTACATTGATAGGTTGGCACATTATTTAAAATCGGTGCTTCGCCCAAATAGAATTGAATCATCTGATCCACATAAGGATAAATTGACTTGTCATCTGCCACACCAGTTCCTGGCGCATTTGCAATTACAACATTGTTTTGAAGATAAGCAGACATTAGCCCTGCAACACCCAATGTACTATCAGGTCTAAAGATTAAAGGATCTAAGAAATCATCATCTAAACGACGGTAAATCACATCCACTTGCTGACGACCACGAATCGTTTTGACAAAAACTTTATCATCATCTACAAAAAGATCACGACTCGTAACAAGGGGAACATCCATTTCTCTAGCTAAAAATGCATGCTCATAATAAGCACTATTAAATCGACCTGGTGTCAGCACTACAATCAATGGATTATCGACATACGCATTCTCCTCAAGAATCGCTCGAAGTAAAGTTGGATACTGTTCAATGCTTTGTAAATTATTACTCGTACATAAATCAGGCATTAACTTTTGACTAATCTTTCGACTCTCGAGCATATAAGAAACACCAGAAGGTGTTCTCAAATTATCTTCCAGCACATAAAATTCACCATTGCCATCTCGAATAATATCAATACCACTAATCTGCGAATAAATTTTCCCTTTTAAATGATGCTTTAACATATGAGGCTGAAATGCTTCATGTGTCATGACTTGATGCTCTGGAATTAAGCCCTCTTTGAGAATATGTTGCCCGTGATAAATATCATCTAAAAAATGATTGAGCGCTTTTACTCGTTGCGTACAACCGGCAGCTATTTTTTCCCATTGCTTTTTTTCTATCACTCGAGGGATCAGATCAAAAGGGATCGTTCGCTCTAATCCCTCTTCTTCGCCATACACATTAAAAGTAATGCCCTGATATAAGAAATGCTGTTTTGCTTGTGACTCTAAATGATTCAATTCATCCAAACTACGCAGACTCAACCATTGTTCAATCTTCTTAGATGCCTCGCCATTAAAACTATGATCATCTAACATTTCATTAAAGAATTGGGATTTTAGTTGTTCAAATAGATTTACCTTTACTTGAAGCTGCTGGATAAATGTAGACGACTGCAATGAAACCGCCGCTGTTTGATCTGAGGTGTAATATTCTGAAGTGATATTTAGGTTGTGTTCTTGTTCTGACATAGAAACCTCGTCTCATCATTTATACATAAATCAAATAAGCAATTTCAGTGCCACTAATAACTCGTTTATTTTTTAATCAGACTTAAGATATTCGAACAAATCCCAATGCTTTTCAGTCGTAAAAGCGTAATCTAAATGTGATTGACTTGATAAATAGAGATAGATTTTTTATTGTGTCTGCTTTAGACCACTTAATTACGTATTACGCTTATGTCTTCCACACAAGAAAAAGAAACATCGAACAGCTTATATCGCCAATGGCAAATCCTATCACGCCTATCAACTGGAAAATGGATGGGTACACGTGAATTACAAGAAATATTAGAACGTGAAGGTATTGAGATCAGTCTACGTACCATTCAACGTGATTTAAATCAAATCGCGCAACGCTTTCCGATTGAAAGTAATAAAACCGTACCCCAAGGCTGGCGTTGGCGCTCAGATGCACCGATTCAAAGTTTGCCTCATATGACTAGCTCCCAAGCAGTCACTTTTATGATGGTTGAAGAACACCTAAGACATTTACTTCCACCAAGCTTGCTAGAAGAAATGACACCTTGGTTTGACCTCGCTAAACGAAGTCTTTCAACTCAGAATAATGTAAGACAGTGGATTAACCGTGTTCGGATTGTACCTGCTAACCAACCTCTCATCCCTCCTGTTGTCGATAAACAAGCTCAACAAGCCATTTATGAAGGCTTATTACAAGACAAACAAATTGAATGTGTTTATCGTGCTAGAACCAATCAAGGTGAAGATAAAACCTATATCCTCAATCCGCTTGCTTTGGTTCAAAAAGGTGCTGTAATTTATTTAATTTGTACTCGAAATGACAAAACTGAAGTACAAACCTTTGCCTTGCACCGTTTTAAAGCAGCCACGGTACTTGATAATCGTGCTTTACACCCCGTTAATTTCGATATCGATGGTTATATTGACTCTGGTGCACTTGGTTTTAGAGTTGATTATAGTAAGCCAACAGAACAAATTTTGTTGAAGCTTACCATGACTGAAAATACGGCCCAAAGCTTCTATGAAAGTCAATTAAGTAAAGACCAGACGATTATCTCTATCGAAGAGAATATTGTTGAGGTATCTGCGACAGTTCCCTTCACCTCACAATTGGTATGGTGGCTCAGAAGTTTTGGCAAGAAACTGCTCAATATCGAACCTGCTGCTGTATATAATGCGGTGAAGGAAATTAATGAAGAATCATAAATAGTTGCTCATCTAGACATAACATTCTATATAATACTGTTGGGAAAATTATCAATAATCAAACACAGATAATTTATTAAAATATTTCAATTGGAAGAATTCAAATGCATAACCCCAATAAATGTATAACTTTTCTGGGTCTCCTCACTACGATTTCATTGTTATCTGCCTGTGGTGGCAGCTCTACAAGTTCGGATAGTAGTTACACCTCATCTAAAGTAATGAGTGAAGTTAAAACTGATTTAAAGTTCTTAAATACATCTCTACCTTCTGCTCAATCAACAAATGTAGATACTCCTGTCTATCGCTATACTCAAATCTTTAACAAAGAAAATGATCAATTCAAAACAAGCTATCGATTAGAGTTTGATTTTGACATGGATGCAAATACGTTTTATCGCTTAGAAGCGGATTATGATACGTTAATTAATGCCACGCCAAACTCAGTCAAATTAAAGGAATTTGAAAAAAGTGGTCAGA
>NZ_GG665949.1:335188-347261 GCF_000156555.1 Acinetobacter sp. ATCC 27244 | reverse complement strand
TGAGCATATCTTTAAAAAAAGAATTTCAATGCTCACAAAATAACAATCCGTGCGCTAACATTATAAATTCAATCAATATGAAAACAGGCCAAGCTAAGCTTGATTTTAATAATCAATTGTTAACTAAATCATCTTGGGCAGATGGTCAGATCAATACCATTACGCTTGCAGGCTCTGTTGAAGGGTTTCTAGCTGAAGCACCTAGTAAAGTTCAATTACCAACGAGTCAACCTCATGAGCTCCATTGGACACTTACGCCATCAAGTGTATCAGAGTCAACCTCCTCTTCTTTACCAACTCAATATGAACAGCTTATTTTCACTAATCACAATAATGTTTCTATTTATACAAGTTATAATAAAGGCCCTCTGGAAAACCTTGTGATAGGATCAACATCAATTTACATTCTCAATAATAAAGTAAATAGTGTTTATATTAACTTTCCTAACACCCCTATTTACTATTATGCTGCTTGCGGTATAGCAACTTTATCTTGCGAAGGCACTACTTATAACCCTGTGAACTATCAAGTCACTTTTAGGAATACTAAAATAGTTCACACTCTACTTGGTATAGGTTACCTTAACGGATCAACTGGTTTATAAATAAAAAAGAGAACCATCTGGCTCTCTTAGATTTATTATAAATTTTCGATCAAATTTTAATAGGTTGTTTTTATTTTATTTAAAATAATCAAACCAATTCTTTCCCCCACGTGATCAGAATTGGTTTGTGCCATTTCCATTACTGAAACATGAATTAACATCGGCATGCTAGCTCATATCCATTGTAGCGAATCGTTTTTTTCGTCATGATTAAACCCTCTTTGTTTGAACGTAAAACAAATATAACGAGAATTTTTCAGTCTGTGAAATAACAAAGATCGCAATAAAAATCTAATTATCAGCTAGAGATTTTAAATATATAAATCTATAAAAATAAAAAGCCCCCATATGGGAGCTTTTCAATCATCACATCAGCTTATGCTGAAAATGGATGACGTAATACAATTGTTTCTGCACGATCAGGACCAGTTGAAATAATATCAATTGGACATTCAATCAACTGCTCAAGACGTTTAACATATGCCAAAGCATTCGCAGGAAGTTGATCAACTTGAGTTAAACCTACTGTTGACTCGCTCCAACCAGGCATTGTTTCATAGATCGGCTTTAAGCTTTCAAATGAAATCGCGTCAGAAGAACCTGCACAGCCTGAATCTACATCTTCATAACCTACACAGATTTTGATTTCTTCTAAACCATCTAATACATCGAGCTTAGTTAAGCAAATACCCGATAAAGAGTTCACTTCAACTGAACGACGTAAGATTTCAGCATCAAACCAACCACAACGACGTTGACGACCAGTAGAAGCACCAAATTCATGACCTACTGTGCCTAAATGACGACCAATCGCATCACCTGTATCCGTCGAAGCATCATAATGCAATTCTGTTGGGAATGGGCCTGCGCCTACGCGTGTCGTATATGCTTTGGTAATACCGAGTACATAGTCTAAATGTAATGGTCCCATACCAGAACCAGAGCTTACGCCACCAGCAGTTGTATTTGAACTTGTTACGTAAGGATAAGTACCGTGATCGATGTCAAGTAATGAACCTTGTGCGCCTTCGAACATGATTGCCTTACCTTCTTTACGGTAATCATGTAACACTTTAGTTACATCAATCACGAGTGGTGCAAGCACTTCACGCCATTCATTACAAAGCGCAAGAACGTCTTCAAACTTCACTTCTTCAACGCCATAGAATTGAGAAAGTTGGAAGTTATGAAGCTCAAGCATTTCCTGAAGTTTTTCTTCAAGCAATGCACCACCACGAATCAAATCAGCTACGCGGACCGCACGACGAGCAACTTTATCTTCATAAGCTGGACCAATACCACGACCTGTTGTACCAATTTTGGCATTACCACGTTTTTTTTCACGTGCTTGGTCAAGCGCAATATGGTTTGGCAAAATCAATGGACAGTTTGGAGAAATACGCAAACGTTCTTTAACAGGTACGCCTTCCTCTTCCAAAATCGCCATTTCTTTGATTAATGCTTCAGGAGAAAGCACTACACCATTGCCAATTAAGCACAATACGTTTTCACGTAAAATACCTGATGGAATGAGGTGTAAGACAGTCTTCTTACCACCGACCACAAGAGTATGACCTGCGTTGTGTCCACCTTGATAGCGAACTACCGCAGCCGCTTGATCTGTGAGCAGGTCGACGATTTTACCTTTTCCTTCGTCGCCCCATTGGGTACCAAGTACCACAACATTTTTGCCCATAATAGCCTCATTACATCATGCTGTTAAAATTGGAAACTAAGTTTTCAAACAACTTAGCGATTAAATTTTTTCAATAACCCACTGTCCATTTTGAGACACCATTTGATGGGTCGCATATGGGACAGAGCTTAAATCATCATTACCTAACAATTGCACCACACGTAAACCTTGACTACGAGCAGCTACAATTGCATTCAATAAATCTTGATCATTACCTTTTGGAGCAACAACAGTCTCAATATCTACAAACTGTGTTGCACCTAAAGCATATAAATCACAACTAAATCCTGTCGCTGGACGCGCGCGTCCAAAATGTTCACCGATACCATCATATCGACCACCTTGTGCAAGTGGTGCCGCACGGTTTGGTGCATAAATGGCATACATCAGACCAGTATGATAGTGGTAGCTACGTAATTCGATGACATCAATGCCAATGTTTAAATTCGGCCAGCGTGATTGAATTTGTGCGAATGTTGATTTCAATGCATCAAAAGCATTTTTAAAATCTTCATCCTTTAGAATATCTTGGCTTAAGTGACTTTCTAACGCATCTAGATCACTTGCATAACGACCTAATGCATAAAAATCAGCGCCCATAGCTAAATCTTTAGTAAATTCTTCAAGCTCAGGTAATGCTTTACGCTGATATAAATCAGAGAGTTCACTTTCAGTATTTTTATTTAATCCAGCACGTTTTACTAAACTACGGAATAAACCAACGTGTCCCAAATCTAGATGAACACCCTCTAAACGACCCGTATGTTTAAGTAGGGCCAACATCACATCAATCATTTCAACATCAGCTTCAATGCTGTCATGACCATATAACTCAGCACCCAACTGTAAGGGCGCACGAGTTGAATTAAAGTTCTGAGGTTTAGTATGTAATACTGTGCCCGCATAACAATAACGAGCTACACCTTCAATTGGTCGAACATGAGCATCAATACGTGCAACTTGTGGTGTCATATCCGCACGAACACCAAGCAAACGACCAGATAGTTGATCAATCACTTTGAAAGTAACTAAATCTAAATCTTGATTGGATTCTGAAAGTGAAGACAACGATTCGATGTATTCAATAAATGGCGTATAAACCAACTGATAACCTCGAACGGCGAGGAAATCTAAAGCTTCTCGGCGCAATGTTTCAACGACTTGCGCTTGTTCGGGCAATACATCTGCTACCCCGTCAGGGAGCAACCATGTCTGTGAAATGGTCATGTTCCAAACCTAAAATCTGTTCAACGTGGAGGCATCCACATAAAAAGCAACCACATAAAAAAATCGGGTGAATGCCCGATTCAGCGTAGTGTAGCATGAAGATTTACATGATGCACCTGAGAATTTGCATAAAAACTGCTTATTCCACCCAATAAAAAACAAACAGTTTTTATTTAATTAATCATTACTTTCAATAAATTACCATTATTGATTAGGTTCAAAAACCCAAGTTCGCTGTCCAAAGAACTGCCCAATAGCTGTGCGACCAATTCACAAAAAGACGAGCCAAAGAAAATAAATAAGACTTATATTTAAATACGTTCAATGATTATTTTGGAAAAAACAGCTCATAAACTTAGCTAATCAAAGATTTAGGTCCACCAAGATAGCCCGCAGCATCATACCCATCTCGAATTTGGTTTAATACATTTTGTATTTGACACTCAAGGTCATCTTGATTGCAGTAATACTCATTTATTTTCCCAAACTCAGTAAAAGATGAACGATTAAAACCATCTTCAACATCATTAAACCAGATAACTGTATTACCAATAATAGCGACCACCCAAAAACCATGACCAATATCACCATACGGTTCTTGACTCCACTTTTGGGGATATAGTTTTATTGCTTCCCAAAGCCTTCGCTGCTCTAGAGTCATTCGACAATAAGATTCATTAATAGTCTCTAGCATTTCGGCTTCTTCGATAGATGTCCAATTCATCACTATGCTCTTTTCTAACATTTTGGTGATAACTTAATCTCTTTTATATTCAAATTATTCGATTAATAAGTAAATTAATATCAAGAATTCTTATTCCCTGTTTTAATCATCATTTCTAAAACACTAACTAACTCAGCATTCTGTTTTTCCAAAGCAGCAACATTCGCAATGGTTTTATCTAAAACTTCTTGTTGCACATGCATTTTTTTGGCCATATCTTGCATAATTTCTAAGCCTTTTTTTAAATGTAATTCCAAATGCAAAACTTTTTCTTCAACTTGTAATACCTGAGCATCATACGTTGCTTCTGACTTCGTTTTAAATTGAAACCAAAATAAAAATACAACCGCCAATAATAAAATAGCAATAAATCCCCACATCAACATGAATGTCATTTAAATCTCCAAATTATTTTTTAGTTATAAAATTTATGAGTCAAACGACTCACACAAATCGAGTAAACGATTTGCGTATCCCCATTCATTATCATACCACGCAAAAACTTTGGCTTGATGACCGACAACCATGGTCTGAGTCAAATCCACAATTAAGGAATATGGCGAATGATTAAAATCGCTAGAGACCAGATCTTCATCGGTCACTTGCATAATCTGTGCATAATCAGACTGTGCAGCCTTGACTAATATTTCATTTACTTTATGCACCGTAATTGGTGAATGCGATACAAAGGTTAAATCAATTGCTGCAACATTAATCGTTGGCACTCGGATGGAATAACCATCTATTCGATTTTCCATTTTCGGCATAACACGTTTCAATGCGCCTAAAGCACTTGACGTCGTTGGAATAATATTCTGACCTGAAGCCCGTGCTCGGCGTAAATCACGATGCGCATGATCCAAAACAGATTGATCAGCAGTCACTGCATGAATTTCTGTCATTAAAGCAGTATCAATACCAAAAGCATCATCAATAATCTTTACTAAAGGGACTAAAGCTTGCGTGGTACATGAAACGCCAGAGATGATTTGATCAGTTGCTTTTACATCGGCATGGTTTACACCATAAACAATTGCAGCATCCACACTATCAAATGGTGCCGCACCAATAATAACGCGTTTCGCCCCTGCCTCAATATGACGAGTTGCATCCGCTCGCGAACGGAATAACCCCGTACACTCCAGCACCACATCGATCTCTAAATCTTTCCAAGGAAGCAACTCAGGCTGCTCTTGTTTAAATACCTGCAGTTTAAGCTGACGCTGATGGGACTGAATATTTAAAAAAATATGTTGGTTTTCAATCTGAATTTCAACTTGTCCAGCAAAGCGCCCATGTGTTGTGTCGTATTTAAATAGATGTACCAATGTTTGTACGTCAGCTACGTCATTAATTGCAACAATCTCAAATTGGAACTGTTTAGGATTTTCAAACCATGCACGTAATACATTCCGGCCAATTCGACCAAATCCATTGATAGCGATACGTTGCATGCAGAGCCCTTGTTCATCAAAACATCATCATTTATATGCTATATGGTAAAACATGAAGCGCGCTGTTGAATATAGATTTTTAGCTTAAACACAGTTTTATATGATATTGCTTGTAAAATCGTTGGTCGGATAGGTATTTTCCGTTATAATTTAGCACTTTTAAAATCCATGCCATGCGATAGGCTCGATTGTAGAACCTTTAACAATCACCTTAATTGCATATAGCCAAATTCAAAATTATGGAGTGTCTTGGTTGTGAGTACTCGTTTTATGACATCAGCTGAAATTCGTGAAGCATTTTTGCGTTACTTTGAATCGCAAGGGCATACACGTGTCGCTTCGAGCTCACTCGTTCCCGCCAACGACCCAACTTTGCTGTTTACCAATGCTGGTATGAACCAGTTTAAAGATTGTTTCTTAGGTTTAGAAAAGCGCGACTATGTCCGTGCTGTTTCATCACAAAAATGTGTCCGTGCTGGCGGTAAGCACAACGACCTCGACAACGTAGGTTATACAGCACGCCATCACACTTTCTTTGAAATGTTGGGCAACTTCTCTTTTGGTGATTATTTCAAACAAAATGCCTTGAAATTTGCTTGGGAATTTTTAACTAGCGAACAGTGGTTAGGCTTACCGAAAGATCGTTTATATGTCACGGTTTATCATACTGATGACGAAGCATTTGATATCTGGAATAAAGAAATCGGTGTAGATGCTGAACGTATCATCCGTATTGGCGACAATAAAGGTGGTCAATATGCTTCGGATAACTTCTGGGCAATGGGTGATACAGGTCCTTGTGGTCCTTGCTCAGAAATTTTCTACGATCATGGCGACCACATTTGGGGTGGTTTACCGGGTACGCCAGAAGAAGATGGCGATCGTTTCATTGAAATCTGGAATAACGTTTTCATGCAGTTCAACCGTACTGCGGATGGCGTGATGCACCCTCTTCCAGCACCTTCTGTTGATACAGGGATGGGCTTAGAACGTATTTCTGCTGTACTTCAACATGTCAACTCAAACTATGAAATTGACCTATTCCAACACTTATTAAAAGCGGCAGCCAACATCATCGGTATCGAGGATGAAGGTCAACCATCACTCCGTGTAGTTGCTGATCATGCACGTTCTTGCTGCTTCTTAATTGCCGATGGCGTAAACCCTTCAAATGAAGGTCGTGGTTATGTATTACGTCGTATTATTCGTCGTGCAGTACGCCATGGTAACAAGCTTGGGGCTACTGGTACATTCTTCTACAAAATGTTGCAACCTTTAATTGAGGTTATGGGCGAAGCATATCCTGAACTTGCTGCTCGCAAAGATGTCATCGAAGCAACGTTAATCCGTGAAGAAGAACAGTTTGCTAAAACACTTGAACAAGGTTTGAAATTACTTGAGGGTGAACTCGCACAACTCAAAGGTAATGTGATTGCAGGTGAAACGGTATTTAAACTTTATGATACTTATGGTTTCCCAACAGATTTAACCGCAGATATTGCACGTGAACGTGATCTAACAATTGATGAAGCTGGTTTTGAAGTTGAAATGGCTGCTCAACGTCAACGTGCACGTGATGCAGGAAAATTCGCAGTAGACTACAACAGCATTGTTAAAGTTGAAGGTGAAACTCAATTTGATGGTTATGACGCAACTCACGGTCAAGGACAAATTGTTGCGATCTATAAAGATGGTATTCAGGTTGACGAGATCAATGAAGGTGATGAAGCCCTAATTGTGTTGAATCAAACACCTTTCTACGCAGAAAGCGGTGGTCAAATCGGTGACACAGGTATCTTCAAAAACGATACAGGTATCTTCGAAGTACAAGATACCAAGAAATCTGGTGGCGCTTTTGTTCACCAAGGTATCGTAACCGTGGGTAGCCTAAAAGCGACTCAAAGTGTTGAAGCAACCGTCAAAGCAGACATTCGTGCAGCAACTGCACGTAATCACTCTGCAACACACCTATTACATGCAGCTTTACGTCAAATTTTAGGTGATCATGTTCAGCAAAAAGGTTCTCTCGTTGCTAGCGACATTTTACGTTTTGACTTTGCAAATGACCAACCTGTGACATTTGATCAGCTGCAACAAATCGAACGTTTGGTTAACGCTGAAGTTCTTGCAAATACACCAGTTACCACTGAACTACTTGATATCGAAACAGCCAAAGCCAAAGGTGCAATGATGTTGTTCGGTGAAAAGTACGGTGACGAAGTACGTGTGTTATCTATGGGTTCAGTGATTGAAGACAAGAACTTCTCTATTGAGCTATGTGGTGGTATTCACGTGAAGCGTACTGGTGATATTGGTTTATTCAAAATCACTTCTGAAGGTGGTGTTGCTGCTGGCGTACGCCGTATTGAAGCAGTTACTGGTACTCAAGCACTTGAAGTCGTTCAAAAAGCAGATACTGACATTCAAACGATCAACGGTTTGTTGAAAGCTCAAAAAGATCAAACGGTTGAAAAAGTTGAAGCGGTTGTTGAAACAGCTTCTAGTTTGCAAAAGCAAATCGAACAACTGAATCAGAAATTGGCAAGTTTCCAAGCGGCTGAATTACTGGATCAAGTGAAAGAAATTGCGGGACGTCAAACACTCATTACCACAGTCAAAGGTTTAGATGCCAAATCATTACGCAATTTACATGACAGCGTAAAATCAAAATTGGAAGATGCAGTCATTATTTTAGCTGGCGTTGAAGGCGATAAAGTGAGTTTAATCGCATCTGTCGCTAAACAATATACTGCAAATCTAAAGGCAGGTGACATCATCAAACACTTAGCTCAAGAACTCGGTGGTAAAGGTGGTGGTAAACCTGACTTAGCACAAGGTGGCGCGCCACTAAACGAGAAGTTCGATCAAGTCTTTGCAGCACTCCCTGCTTGGCTTGAGCAATAAGAACTTCACTTTTGTGTAACTGACCCTGATGCCTCTCAGGGTCATGGCTTATATGGAACAACTATGGCATTAATCGTTCAAAAATATGGCGGTACCTCTATGGGTACTCCTGAGCGCATTTTAAATGTTGCTCGTCGTGTCAAGCGTTGGCATGATCATGGTCACAAGGTGGTCGTGGTCGTGTCTGCTATGAGTGGTGAAACCAACCGCTTACTTGCGCTTGCTAAAGCCATTACCAGCACCCCTGACCCACGGGAACTTGATCAAATGGTGTCAACGGGTGAACAAGTAACGATTTCCATGTTAGCTATGGCACTTAATTCTATTGGTGTAGAAGCTAAATCATATACTGGTCGTCAAGTTGGTATCAAAACTGACAGTGCTTTTACCAAAGCACGTATAGAGTCTATTGATACCGATGTGATGACCAAAGATTTAGATGCAGGTCGTGTTCTCGTGGTTGCTGGTTTCCAAGGCTTTGATGCTGATGGCAATACAACAACTTTAGGTCGTGGTGGTTCTGATACATCTGGTGTAGCCATCGCAGCTGCATTGAAAGCAGATGAATGTCAGATTTACACTGATGTTGATGGCGTTTACACCACTGACCCTCGTGTTGCTCCCAAAGCAAAGAAAGTTGATCGTATTTCTTTCGAAGAGATGCTAGAAATGGCATCTTTGGGTTCAAAAGTTTTACAAATTCGCTCTGTTGAGTTCGCTGGTAAATACCAAGTCCCATTACGCGTATTATCTAGTTTCGATAATGACAATGACGGCGCATTTGACGAAGAATTTAAACAAAATGTAGGCACACTAATTACCACTGAGGCGGAAGACGATATGGAACAACCAATCATCGCAGGTATTGCATTTAACCGTGACGAAGCAAAATTAACGATTCTAGGCGTGCCTGATGAGCCTGGTATTGCATCAAAAATCTTGTCGCCGATTAGTAATGCCAACATCGAAGTGGATATGATTATCCAAAATGTAGAAGAAGATGGTACAACTGATTTTACTTTTACAGTAAATCGTACTGATCTTGCTAAAGCAAAAGCAATTTTAGAGCAAACAGCGAGTAGCATTGAAGGATGTGAAGTTGTTACGCGTGATGATATTGTAAAAGTCTCTATCGTTGGTGTAGGCATGCGCTCACACGCTGGCGTTGCTAGTAAAATGTTCACAGCTTTAGCTGAAGAAAGCATTAATATTCTCATGATTTCTACATCAGAAATTAAAATTTCTGTGTTAATCGAAGAAAACTATTTAGAATTAGCAGTTCGTTGTTTACACACAGCTTTTGGTCTAGACCGCGAGCATGGTGAAAGCAGCGCGCGTGCTTAATTTGTAGCTAGTTAAATATTTACTTTCAAGTAAATAATAAAAAAAACAGAGCCACTATAGTTTTTTTAATAGTGGCTCTGTTATATTAGCGCAGAGGTTTTAAGAAAGTTCTCACAAAATTTACGAAAAAAAATTTTTTACATAATTTTGTTAGAATTTTCTGTATATTAGGCTGTGCTTTCGAACAATGAATTCCCTGTCGCAAGTTTGAGCGTTTAGCAAGGAGATAAACATGCTGATTCTGACCCGTCGTGTCGGAGAAACATTAATGATTGGGGATCAAGTCAGTGTTACTGTGCTTGGCGTAAAAGGCAATCAGGTGCGTATTGGTGTAAATGCTCCAAAAGAAGTTTCTGTGCATCGTGAGGAAATTTACCAACGTATCCAACATGAACGTGCCATGCATGAGCATTTACAACATCTTGATCAAGATTATCAACATACGTATGAAGAAGAGAGTAATGATTTCTCTCAACATAATAACTTTAATCGTTAATATACCAAATTCTTCAATAATTAAAGCGACTACAATAGTCGCTTTAATTGCTTATAAGCCTAGTGCTTTCTTGACTGGTCCATAACTACGTCGATGCTCATCAATTACCCCATGTATTGCTATCGCCTCAAAATGAGCCTTAGTAGGATAACCTTTGTGCTTAGCAAAACCATAATTCGGATATTCCAAATCTAAAGCTTTCATTTGGCGATCACGGGTGACTTTCGCTAAAATACTCGCGGCACTGATTTCAGCATGACTCGCATCTCCACCCACGATGGCCTCACATGGAATCGTGATTCCTTTCGGAATTTGGTTACCATCCACAATCACTTTTGCTGGTTGAGTTGCTAATGCTTCAACTGCTCGACGCATCGCAAGGAAAGTAGCTTGTAATATATTAAATTCATCGATTTCCACGTGGCTTGCTTCAGCAATAGACCAAGCGAGTGCTTTTTCTTGAATCTCTGCAAATAATTTTTCACGTTTCTTTTCGGTCAACTTTTTTGAGTCATTTAGGCCTTCAATTGGATTATTTGGGTCCAAAATTACTGCCGCAGCAACCACAGAACCTACTAAAGGCCCTCTCCCTGCCTCATCGACACCAGCAATCGTCATATTACATCTCTCAACAAGAGGCTGATACAGCCTCATTTACTACTTCGCTTTGTTTAACGCTTCATTCACACAGGTATTTACAGTTTCCGTAACTACCTTGTTTACAATCATAGCGCGTGCAGCTGGATCAACTGCTGCCGTTGCAAGATCAAAGGCAGTCACACTTTCAGGTGCTTTATCACTGACACAACCACACACATTGGTTTGAATCTCGTTTCTTTGCTCTGTGCTCATAAGACGTGTAGCAGTTTTCCATGCTGGAATATTATTGATTTCATTTAAGCACTTTGCATTTACGGCAACTTTTAAAGCAGCCATACCCAATTGCTGTGAGGTTGCTGTAGGGTTATTTGTATCTGTCGCAGCACATCCTGCAACCGCTAAAACCAATGGAGCAACAGTCAATACTAATTTTTTCATATTTTTTTACCTACCTAAATTTTGGCAGGCGTATTGTGCCTAAACGCGAGCATTTATGATATGACCTAAATTCAATTTTACAGAATATAACAATTTGAATTATTACATTCTAATTAAACGTCCTAAGGATAAAACGCTCTGTTACATATACATAGTATGAGACGTTTATTTCCATATTTAGAATCAAATGACTCATATCACAGCTAGGATGTTGCGATGTCAACCTCAGCACAATACTACACCCGTACAGCACAAGTATTGCATTGGCTCATGGCAGCGATTTTTATTGTTGCATGGCTTATTGGTTTTTATAGTGGAAATTTGCTAAGCTACGAAGTTGATGGTAGCTTCAAAGGCAGTGTCATTACCTTACATAAGAATATTGCAACGACGATTATTTTCTTGGTCCTTATTCGAATATTTTGGCGTTATACCCATCCCGCTCCCAAACTTCCCGACACAATGTCACCAATGATGAAAACCTTGGCGCATGTTGGACATTTCCTACTTTATTTAATGCTCTTGGCATTACCAATCACTGGTTGTTTATTTAGTTGGAGTGCTGGTCATCCTGCGCCTGTGTTC
>NZ_GG665949.1:325704-334679 GCF_000156555.1 Acinetobacter sp. ATCC 27244 | reverse complement strand
GCCTGTGTTATATCTTTTCGAAATTCCAAGATTAGTTCAAGATAATCCAGAGCTTCTAGCAATTGTAAAACCACTTCATATTTATTTGTCATGGTTTGCAGGGTTACTGATCGTTGGACATGCTTTAGCGGCAGTTAAACATCATTTTATCGATAAAGATAATGTCTTACGAAGCATGTTAAAACAACCTAAATAAACCCTTGAATATAAAAAAACCGCATCATGCGGTTTTTTTTCGTTTAAATTTTCTTTACTTCATCAATCCACTTTTGTTTTTCTTCATCTGATATAAATGACGCTTCAAATGAATTAATCGCAAGTTGTTTTAGCTCATCATTGGATAAATCTAAGGCCTGCTGAATCGCAGCAAAATTATCATTCATATAACCACCGAAATATGAAGGATCATCAGAGTTTACTGTGACATGGACACCTTTTTGCAGTAAACGACGGATATTATGCTCAGCCATATCATTTACTACACATAACTTTAGATTACTTAAAGGACACACAGTTAATGGCATCTTTTCTGCAATCAAGCGCGCCATAAGTTGTTCATCTTCTTCTGAACGAACACCATGATCAATACGATTGACTTTGAGTAAGTCCAGAGCTTCCCAAATATATGCTGGAGGGCCTTCTTCACCTGCATGTGCAACGATTAAGAAACCTGCTTCACGCGCTTTGGCAAAAACACGTTCAAATTTCGATGGTGGATGCCCCACCTCACTTGAATCTAAACCAACAGCAATAATATCATCTTTAAATGGTAAAGCTTGCTCAAGTGTTTCAAATGCTTTCTCTTCACTCAAATGACGTAAGAAACACATAATCAGCTGAGAACTGATGCCCAACTTTTCTTTTGCATCTGCACACGCACGTTTTAAACCGTTTAAGACCGTAACAAATTCAACCCCACGCTCAGTATGCGTTTGCGGGTCAAAAAACATTTCTGTATGCACGACACGATCTTCTGCACATTTTTCAAAATATGCCCAAGCAAGATCATAAAAATCTTGTTCATGCACCAGCACATTTGCGCCTGCATAGTAAATATCTAAAAAAGATTGAAGATTATGGAAGTTATACGCTTGCTTCACTTCTTCGACAGATTGGTAAGGAATCTGAATCTGATTACGCTGTGCAATTGCAAACATCAGTTCTGGTTCAAAAGTACCCTCAATATGCACATGCAACTCGGCTTTGGGTAAAGCACGAATCAGCTCGACTTGATTCATATTAACTCCGCGTCTAAATAAAAAAGGGTGTTGCCTAATCAGGTACACCCTTTAAAAGGTTTCTAATTTTTAAGCGACTTAACCGCCAAATGCAACAAACTTAAATACCCACAGTGCTGCAATGATCCAGACCATATAAGGTACTGTCTTTGCTTTGCCCGTAAGTAGTTTAACCAATGCATAGCTAATAAAGCCCATTGCGATACCATCCGCAATCGAATAGGTAAATGGCATGAATACGATCGTTAAAAAGGCAGGTACTGCTTCAGTGATATCATCCCAATCAATATGGGTGATTCCTTGAATCATCAATACTCCAATAAACAACAATGCAGGTGCTGTAGCAAAACCTGGTACAGATTGAGCAAGTGGTGCTAAAAATAAACAGCCAACAAATAACACAGCAACTACTACCGCCGTTAAACCTGTACGTCCACCTGCAGCAACCCCAGAAGCCGATTCAATGTACGGAGTTGTTGATGATGTACCTAATGCAGCACCTGCAACGATTGCTGATGAATCAGCAAACAATGCCTTTTTCAGGCGCGGTAATTTACCATCTTTCAACAAACCCGCACGGTGTGAAACACCAACCAAGGTTCCTGTACTGTCAAATAAATCAACAATGAAGAATACGAAGATAACGCCGATCATGCTGGCAGTGAATAGACCCTCAAAGTCCATTTTCATAAATGTTGGAGCAATTGATGGAATATGACCAACTACACCCTTAAACTCATTTAAACCTAAAGCTGTTGCAATTGCGGTAATCACTAAAATACTAATAATGATTGCACCACGTATTTTGAACTGATGCAAAACCACGATCATTAAAAAGCCAAATAAAGCGAGTAACACTGTTGGTTGTTTGATATCCCCTAAACCGACTAAAGTTGCTGGATTATCAACAATAATCCCAGCATTTTTTAATGCAATCAAAGCAAGAAATAATCCAATACCACCACCAATCGCCAGTTTCAACGACATCGGAATAGCATTGACAATCGCTTCACGAATCTTCATAAAGCTAATCGCAAGGAAAACCAAACCAGAAATAAATACTGCTGCTAAAGCGGTTTCCCAAGGCACTCCCATACCCAAGCATACTGAGTATGTAAAGTAAGCATTCAAGCCCATACCTGGGGCTAAAGCAATTGGATAATTCGCAATTAACCCCATCACCAAACAGCCAATCGCCGCAGCTAAGCAGGTTGCTACAAATACAGCACCATGATCCATTCCTGTTTCTGAAAGAATCAATGGATTTACAATAATGATGTAACACATGGTCAAAAATGTAGTTACACCTGCAAGAACTTCTGTTCTAAAACTCGTTTTGTTATCGCTTAATTTAAATAAGCGTTCTAACAAACCTGCCGAAGCATTAGGCGTTGCCATAATAGCACCTGTCAAAATCTAAGATCGTAGGAGATAAAATCTATACCTTTGTGTTTCAAACTTTTTTGAATTTTTCACCAAAAGGTATACAAAGCTGAAAGCAATCTATATGCCAGCTCGATACGCGTCACATCAAAACATGTATAAATCTAATTCCGCTATCAAAATATAAAAAGCCGCATAACAATATGCAGCTTTTTATTTAATGGTAAATATTTTAGCAGATTCTAATAGGAACTTGCGTACCTTCAATCAAAAAAAGATGACTTACTGATCGCGACAAATGCATCAAATTAGCTCAAAATCTTATAGCAGATGTTGTTACCTATTTAGTTTGTTTTAGACTGCTCAAATGTGTATGTGGGTTATGTTGAATTTCATTCAAACTATGCTCAGCGTCATGAACAACTTTCATAAGTTCTTGACGTTTTTTCGTCTGTGCATCTTCATAACTGGTATAACCCAAAACGAGAATAGAAAATAAGAATAGGAGTACAAGTGCGATCTTCATTATTATTATCTCTTTGTTAGTGTTTTCTCTGATTCTAACAAATTTTGTGACTTTGTAGTTATTTTTCTAAATTAATTCCTTTCTGACAGCATTTTATAGTTTGCGTATGGCGTCCTACGTTTATAAGAAAGAAAAAAGCACTTTTGTTGATCAAAAGTGCTTTTTTATATGTGACTTGTTCAAGCCATTAGAATTGATAGTTTAAACGTACCAAGAAATTACGTGGTGTGCCTGGCATCGAGTCTGAACGCCAATATTCTTTATTGGTCAAGTTATTGACAGCAATCGTCAGGTTCCAAGGGGCAGCGCTATAACCAATCGCAGCATCGAGACGTGTAAACCCCTTAAAATCGGTCGGTTCTCTATCTAAATTACCATTTAGATATACCTTCGCATCTCCTACATAAGTTGCACCAATTTCTCCATAGATTTTATCTGTAGGTAGATAACGAACAAATAAATTACCGATATGTTTTGGTACATTATTCAGTTCTTTTCCAACATTTTTTGGTTTTTCTTTATCTTTAGTAACTTCTGCATCTATATAGCTGTATCCACCTCGTACAAAAACATTATCGAGTGCACGACCAATAAAGCTAAACTCCATTCCTCGAGAACGATGCTGTCCGCCAACTGCCCATTCTTCTGGTTTATTCTCAGGATCTGGTTTATAGCGGATATTATTCTTACGAATATCGAAAACAGAAAATTGAGTATTCAAACGATCATTTAACCAATCACTTTTTACACCAACTTCGTATTGCTCGTTGTATTGAGGATCGGCATCAAACGCATTAACATTTGTATCCGCAGATACGACACTCACTCCCACTCGACCACCAAATGGAGCAAAACTTTTACTATAAGAAGCATAGAAACTTTGACTTTCTACAGGCTGCCAAATAAAACCGATGTTTGGACTAAAGCTTTCTCCATCAATACTACGTTGGTAATCCTTCTCTTCACTTGTCTTCAAACGATTAGTTGTTTGCGAGTGGAAGTAATCATAGCGCCCACCCAACATCATTTTGAAATAGTCATTAAAACTAATCAGGTCTTGAATGAATACACCATAGCCTTCCCCTTGGTTATAGTTATGTGTTCGTATTTTTAGAGCACCTGTACCTCTTGAATGACTACGTTCCCCAGTTAACGGATTTACATAACCATAAATAGCCGTACCATTTTCATTTTGATTTGCAAGCAAAGGTTCGCGTTGTTCATAGGTCCAATCAGCACCCAGCAATAAATTATGTTTTATGCTTCCAGTATTGAACTCACCCTGAATATCAAAGGTATTACTTGTAGTTTTGTTACTTGTTTGCTGCCAATAGTAGAGCTGTGAAATATCACCGACATGTCCATTACAAGCTCCTACATCTGTTAAACAAAGACTACCCAAGTAAAAATGATCAAAATTCTGCTCAGTTTCTCGATAGCTAACAGCCCAATGAAAGTTCCAATTTGGTGCAAACTCATAATTCAGGTCAGATCGTGCAACTTGTAAAATATCATTTACATAGTCACCCTCTTGTGCAAAACCTGTTTTGATTGATGTACCTTTAGGTAGAGCAGTAAATGAAGGGCCACGATCTGGAACACGATGTAATTTATCGTAGGTATACTGCATTGTCCAAGTTAAGCCATCATCATTTTTATATGTAAAACTTGGGGAAAGCATCTCGATTTTGTTTTCGATACCTGAACGGAAACTGTTCGACTCGCCATATTCTCCTGTCAAACGGACAGCAAAGTTATCATTTAGAACTTGGTTGAAGTCCACCGTTGTTCCATAGTTATCATATGATCCACCATAAATCCCTACCGAACTTTTAGAGTCAAAATTGGCAAATTTACTCACCATATTGATCACACCGCCACCTGAACTACGACCATAAAGTACAGATGCTGGACCTTTTAAAATTTCGATACGTTCAACATTTGCTGTACTCCGACGTATTTGACCACTTTCACGAATACCATCTCGATAAATATCACCAGTATCAGCATTAAAACCCCGTATGCTGATACCATCACCACGCATATCATAACTCGTTGATACGCCTGGCGTACCTTGCAACATCACACTTAAATCATTTGAGCCATAAATTTTATATTTCTGCACATCAATCGTATCAATGGTTTGGGGAATGTCTTTTTTCTTTAAACCATTACGCGTCACACTCGCCTGATCATAATCAATATAACTTTTGATCGGATCAAGCTCACTCATCGCCTCAATTTTAATTGTAGGCATGACAGCGGTTTGTTCATTTGCGATTGCATACTGAGCTTGCAACAACATCAAACTCAATACACTAAATTTAAAAATAGGCTGTTCGAACAACCCTAACGCAGCAGACTTCATAAAAATTCCAAAAAAACTCAGACTAAATTTCAAAAAATAAAATAATAAAATGCGTTACAATTTTAATAAAAATAATTCTCATTTTCACCAACTTTCGTATTAATTTTCAATCTTCGGGTTGTTTTTCATCCATTAAAGATTAAAAATCTCATGAACACTAATAAGGCTAAACTTTGTATTTTTATGTTTATTGATGTTTTCTAGTTCAAAAAATTTGCTAAAGTATTTTGGTATATTCACTCCATTACTTATTTTAATAAAAGACATGTGATAAGACTTTAATAACATAAAACATCTATTTTTAAGGAATTATAAAATGACCAATAATCAAAATGATCAATCCGAATCAAATGAAGATCTACAAGCCTCAGATCAGGCTGAAGCCTTTGAAGGCAACATCCATTTCGGTAGATGGGGTGAGTTTAATCCCCCTCCAAAACTTAGTGAAGAAGAATTGAAAAATATTAAAGAAAAGCATTTATTAGAAGAACATACACCCACACCTCCACCACAAACTCCACTCGAACAACTTGGACACTTAGGAAAAGAGATTTTATCTGGAGGACGTGATCTTACAGATGATGATTAAAACTTAACTATTTATTTCTAATTAAGCTTAGTTGGGGCACATTTAGATGTACTCCAACTTTTTTATGCATGTAAAATGATGAATTCAAATGTTTATCCATCCAATATTCCATTTTTCTACACAATTTTACATTAGGCTACACACAAAATAATTTGATATTTTTTGGGGTAACTATAATGAAACCATCACTCTATCATGGGAAGTTGAGTCTGCTCAGCTCTGCCCTATTCACAATGAGTAGCTTCGTTTTTGCTGAAGATTATAATTCTTACTCCCCGCAAGTAGACACTGCCACTCAAGTGCTTCCTACATTGACATTTAATGCGTCCGCTGAACCCCAAAAGCAACAAGATGATGATATCAGCGCGGTACCCAAGACGATTATTAGCCGTGAAGAAATGCTTGAATATGGCGATCAATCTGTAATGGATGCTTTACGCCGCGCAGCAGGTTTTCAATTACCTAGCTTTGGTCAAGGACCACGCGGAGGTGCTTCAGGTATGCGTTTTCGCGGTGGTGGTGCGCCGACTTTTTTGATTAATGGTGAACCAATACAAGGTGGTCCGCGTGGTGGTATGTCAATTATTGACACCATCACTCCAGAGATGATTGAACGTATAGAAGTCATTAAACAACCGAGTGTGGCACAATCTTCAGTTGCTTCATCAGCGGTCATTAATATTATTTTAAAAGAACCAATCAACACCCGCATAAATGGCACAGTTAAGTTAGGTTATGGCTTACGTGAAAGCGGGCAACAAGAAATGGAAAGAAAGCAGATCAATGTCCAAGCAGATGGTCGTGAAAATCAATGGTCTTATAGTCTATCCGCCAATCAAATGTGGATCGATACTACCTCAGTTTCAAAAACTGAATCTGAGACAGGTACACGTGAAAATGTTCGTACTGTAAATCGAAACATGCAAATGTTTTCTCCACGTCTACAATACGATCTGGATGATCAGCAAAAACTCATTGCAGAGTTGTTTTACCGCAACATAAAAATGGAGGGTCACTCAGCCAATCAAATACAAGATGATAAAAATGACAGTATCCGATTAAACACACGCTATGAACGAAAAGACAAAAATCTCAGTGATAAAATTCGTTTTTTAATTGAACGACAGACTGAAAGCCAACTAACTCGCTCACCAGAGCAACGGATCTACACAGATGAAACCATCAATGAATATGGTTTGGCTTATGATGGAACGAGAAAGTTGGATTCAAATCGTCAACTTAAATTTGGTCTAGACAGTCGTTTTAATAAGCTCGATAGTAATGTTAGCAAAAGCCTAAATGAACAACGCTATGCAATGTACGGAGAAGGAAGTTGGCGTTTTACCGATCGCCAAACAATGACATTAGGTGCACGTCAAGAGTGGATCAATCGTTCTGGCTTGGTTGACTACCAAGATCAACATCTCAGTCCAGTACTTGCTTACCGTTTTAACATCACTGATCAATGGTCATTGCAAACTAATTTAAGCCAAGCCTTTCGTAGCCCTAAATCAGATCGTTTAATTCCTACCGTCACCGTTTCAACAGATAATGATGCTGGCTCATTAAACAATCCAGATCGTGGTGGCAATCCAAATCTGAAAGCTGAAAAAATTCATGCAATTGAGTCAACGCTTGCTTATGACTCAGCGAGTGGAGGTATCAACTTGACTGCCTATCATCGAGAAATTAAAGATTACATCGAAAAAGTCGTCAGTTTGGAAGGAAATCGTTATGTTGAACGTCCACAAAACCAAGATGAGGCAACCACTTATGGAGTCGAAATTTCTGGTCGTTATGCTTTAAAACAAACTGAAGCAGGTCATGCCTTTATGCTTAATGGACAAATATCTACTGTGCGTGCAACCATTAAAAATCAGCAACAACATGAACGTCTTGTCAGCGATGTTGCACCATACAATATCAGTACAGGTCTATCTTATAGTTATAAGCCGTGGCAGCTTTCCAACAGCATAAACATGAGCTATACCCCAGAATTTAAACGTGCGTTGGATGGTCAACCTTATGACCGTACAACCAATGAACGTTTTAGCTTAAATTTAAGTACAACCAAACGTTTTGCAGATGGTTGGGCTGCAAGCTTGAACTTAAACAATATCCTCAGCACCGATTATAAAGAGCGCCTGACTTATCAATCTGATGGTCGTTTGTATCAAGCACGAAGCAATGAAAGTATTCCTAACTTTCAATTTACACTCGAAAAGAAGTTTTAATCTTCAAAAAAGCCAGTTATGACAACTGGCTTTTTATTCCTGTTGATGGCTATTTCTTTGATTGTATGACAGAGAAATTTTCTAAATGAGGTATAAATATTATTTAATGAAGTCTGTAATAAGCTTCTAACAAACATTTCATTTCTATGATAAAAAAACATAGTATATTGTTTTAAAAGTTTATTTAACCTTCAAACATGGTCACAAATAAAGCAAGCGATGCTGGCATTTTTTTATGGATGGTGTATCAAACCATGCACAAGATGAACCTTGATGCGGCCGCTATCTTTGCAAGTGTTCATTTACCGGATCAACCTCCTGACAAGTCTGTGCGAAGAAATAATTCTACACAAAGACGTTTCTGGGATGCGGCTGAGAAAATTAGTGTAGATTCAGATGTCGGACTTCATGTTGGAGGAAATGTACCTCCATTTCGTGGACAAGTGATTGAATATCTTTTTCTCAGTAGTCCAACCTTTGGTGAAGGATTACAACGCACTATTCGTTATCAAGCATTACTCACAGATGCCATGTCTTTTAAACTCGAACATCATGATAATAAGGTTGCGATCATTTCTGGTCTCAATCATCCCGTAAGACATTACTTAGAATGTGCGATAGGAATTTTGCTTAATTT
>NZ_GG665949.1:303046-324343 GCF_000156555.1 Acinetobacter sp. ATCC 27244 | reverse complement strand
GATATGGGGGTGTCATGTCAGACTTGGACAAACTGAAGGTCGTCTTTTCTTTGATGCGAAATTATTAGACCATCCTTCGCCTGCTTATGAACCTGAGTTATTAAAAGTCCATGAACACCATGCCGCCTCACAACTTGAGCTTTTACATAAACATCAACTTATTCATGAGATAGAAAAGATCTTGGCGAGCGGATTATTGGAATCGAGTGAGTTTGATCAGAATATTGTTGCTAGTCGATTAGATCGTAGTGCCCGCAGTTTAAGAGCGGATTTGCAACTTCTGAATACCAGCTATGAAAAAGTAATTGCACAATATCGTGAACGGCTTGCTCGGCGCTTACTCTCTCAAACCCAAGAATCAATTGATCAAATCGTCTATCTTACTGGTTTCTCTGAACCATCTGCATTCTCAAGGGCTTTTAAACGTTGGACAGGTGAAACACCAACAGCCTATCGACAACGAAAACAACAATAATTTGATTTGATCGGCAAATCAAACCTGCCAGTTCAGTCAAAAACTTTCACCATTAAGTTTCTACAATCTGATCATATTTTATGAGGTTAACGAATATGATCGGTTTTCCAGTAGGTATCTTTGTCGCAAATGGGATGGAATGGTATTTTCATAAGATATGGTTACATGAATTTCCAAGTAAAAATAGAAATAGCCCCTTCTTTACTCATATCGCCCATCATAAACGTGCTCGTTTAAATGATTTTCATGATGAAGGTTATGCAGAGTCAATGTTTAAAAACTCTGAAATGTACAATGAAAAAACAGCATTAATTGGTTTAGCCGCTGTCTCTACAGTTTTTCTACCCGTTGCACCATTTTTTACAGCAGGTTTATATTATGGGATTTGGAACTACTGGAAAGTTCATGCCAAATCTCATCTAGATCCCGAATATGCAAAAAAACGTATTCCTTGGCACTATGATCACCACATGACCAGTAATCAAAATGCCAACTGGTGTGTCACGCGACCTTGGTTTGATTACATCATGGGAACTCGCGTGATGACCGATGCTTCGACCACTGAAACCAACCCTCTCGCCATGAAAATGCCTATTTGGTTAGAGAAAAGGGTGAATAAAGCAGCTCGTCGTTTACTGCCTAAAGCTTTTGCAAAAATTGATGAAAATTCTAAACTTGACCAATTAAATTTACGTCAGGGAATTGAGGTGGTTTTATAGAGATTTTTTGTTTTAAGTCTAAAATAATTAGGTAATTTTCGTTAGTGCTAAAAGGGAATAGATATACTATTCCCTTTTTCAATACTGTAAAAAACTAATACTATTGTGAAATGAAAAAATTATAGCCGTTTTACTTACCCTTGCTCCCACATACCTATTCGTCTCGATAAGGACTACTATCAATTAAACGACGTGGTGTGTTTGGAGGAAGTAAAAACCAATTACTGACGAGCGAATAATTGGCACAAACTATATTTTAAAATTTTTACACGTTATTTTGACTTTTCGGCTCCCCGCAACAGACACAAGTCTTCCTAATTAAAAAATCAAGACCATTAAAATTCTTTCCAATAAAAAAACTTTGACCACACCATGGGCATATATCTTTTGCTAGAAAATAAAATATAGAAATATATCCAATTGGAATTAAAGCTATTGGTAGTGAAATCAAAATGTAATGTTCTTCAACCCTAAGCAACATACTAATTAAAATTACAACAGATGGAAATACAAAAATAATCCCTATGAGTCTTCTGCGTAATTTCAGTAGTTCTAGATATTTCGATTGCTGATTATTTTCCATAATTATTAACTTTTTTATAAAGTCACAACTAGTTACTGATCTAGTATAATCTAACTAAGAAGTAAAAGGAGCTTTTGTACTGCACATATACACTTTAAATAATTGTTCAACGAACATTTGCAGCAATCATGAAAACAACATTTTATCTAAAACATAGAGAACTTTTTAAAATGAATTAATGCCCACTCGTTTTGGACAATAAGTTTAAAATCAATACACCACTCATAATCAGTGCAATTCCCACAATTCCCCACAAATCTAGTTTTTGACCAAACATGAACCAAGCAACAGTGGTAATTAAAACAATACCAACGCCAGACCATATCGCATAAGCAATCCCTACAGGAATTGCTTTTAAAGTTAAAGATAAAAAATAAAATGCAATGACATAACCCACAACCACCACAAATGAAGCGATTGGCTTAGTAAAACCCTCACTACTTTTTAAAGCAGAGGTAGCAATCACTTCAGCAACTATAGCTATGAATAAAAACATCCAATTTTTCATTAAGTTTTATACCTTATCGAATGCATTTAAAAGTACATACAAAACAAACAGAAAAAAACACCCTTTAAAAGAGTGTTTTTATCATTTTCTGTTAATCAGACTTATGCTGATTTTTTTGCCATATGACTTTTACGAATCGTAATCATAAGCAATTGTACTGCCGCTGGAGTTACTCCCGGAATACGACTAGCTTGAGCCAATGTTTCTGGTCGAACTGTTTTCAACTTCAATGTAATTTCACGAGATAAACCAGAAATACCATCAAACTCAAAATCGGCAGGAATCTTAGTTTCTTCAAGACGCTTTAACTGAGCAACGTCTTCATGCTGACGGTTAATATAACCTTCGTATTTCACTGCAATTTCGATTTGCTCACCGACTTGTTGCGAAACTTCTGAACCTGTTAATTCAGCAATTTGAGCAAAATTAATATTTGGACGTTTCAACAAATCAATTGCGCTACACTCTTTGCTTAGATCTGCACCTGTCATTTCAACGAACTTTTTGCCCATTGGGTTATTCGGCGCAGCCCATAAATGTTGCAAACGAGAAGTTTCACGCTCAACTGCTTCCATTTTCTCACTATAAGCCGCCCAACGTTCATCATCAACCAAACCAAGTTCACGACCAATCTCTGTCAAACGTTGATCCGCATTATCTTCACGCAACATCAAACGATATTCCGCACGAGAGGTAAACATTCGATATGGTTCTTTAGTTCCCAATGTAATCAAGTCGTCTACAAGTACACCCATATAGGCTTGATCACGTTTTGGTGTCCATTCTTCTTGTTCCCATGCACGGCGTGCAGCATTCAAACCAGCAAGTAAACCTTGAGCACCTGCTTCTTCATAACCAGTGGTACCATTAATCTGGCCAGCAAAATACAAGTTCTGAATCGCTTTGGTTTCAAGGGTAAATTTCAATGCTTGCGGATTGAAATAGTCATATTCGATTGCGTAACCTGGACGCAGAATATGAGCATTTTCCATACCGCGAATCGAACGAACTAGATTGAACTGGACATCAAATGGCAAAGAGGTTGAGATACCATTCGGATAAAGTTCATGTGTATCTAAGCCTTCAGGCTCAAGGAATACTTGGTGCGAATCTTTATCCGCAAAACGATGAATTTTGTCTTCAATCGAAGGACAGTAACGAGGTCCCACCCCTTCAATCACACCGGTATACATTGGTGAACGATCTAAACCACCACGAATAATCTCATGGGTTTTTTCACTGGTATGAGTAATGTAGCAATTCACCTGTTCAGGGTGCATCGATGCATCGCCCATAAATGACATCACTGGAGATGGGAAATCACCCGGCTGAGGTGTCATCACAGAGAAATCAACGGTACGCGCATCAATACGCGGTGGCGTACCTGTTTTTAAACGTCCGACAGGGAGTTTTAACTCACGTAAACGATGCGCCAAAGCAATTGAAGGAGGATCACCGGCACGACCACCGCTTGAATTTTGTAAACCAATATGGATAACTCCACCTAAAAAGGTACCTGTCGTCAATACCACTGTTTTAGTATCAAAACGAATACCCATTTGGGTAACAACACCCTTTACAGTATCCCCTTCAACAATTAAATCATCAGCAGCTTGTTGGAAAATATCCAAGTTTGCTTGGTTTTCTAGGGTATGACGAATCGCGGCTTTAAAACGCACACGATCAGCTTGCGCGCGCGTTGCACGTACAGCAGCGCCTTTACGGGAATTGAGGATACGGAATTGAATACCGCCTTTATCCGCAGCAAGTGCCATTGCACCGCCGAGCGCATCAATCTCACGAACTAAATGTGATTTACCAATACCACCAATCGCTGGGTTACAGCTCATCTGGCCCAAAGTCTCAATATTATGCGTCAACAATAATGTTTGTCTTCCCATACGTGCAGCTGCAAGTGCCGCTTCCGTACCAGCGTGACCGCCACCAATTACGATAACGTCGTAAACTTTAGGATAGTGCATAGTGGTAAATGTGTATTCAAAAAATGACAGAGCATTATACAGGAATTTTGCCATAGTATGAAAAAAACCAATCAAAATCTCACACTGAGCAAAAGACTGATTCAATTAGAAATGACACAAAAAGAAACTTTATGTTGCACTTTTCATGTATTTTTAACAAAGTGCCCTAGAATCGTTAACTTGAACAACACTGTTTTTCTGAAAAAATTTCCTATCCTAATACATGCATAACAAATACTTAGGAAAATGATATGAACTCGAAGCTTTTATTATCATCACTGATCTGTGGATTATGTTTTACTGTGACAGCTCAAGCAAATGCAAAAACTGCCGCAGATCAACTCACTCAGAAATATCAACAGGTCTGTAAAGGTAAAAAACAAGGCGATGCAGTTTCATTTGCCTATAAAGGTGTTGTTTATAATGGCGCTTGTCAAAATGATGAAAATGATAAACTCATTTTCCAACCGCCAATGCCTACATCTGACACACCGCCAGAGACTCAAAGCAGAATTTCTGAAACTCAATCAGAACCTCGTCCAGTTAGTGGTGCTCCAGTTGAATCTGCACCACCCCAAATTCAATCACCTAATGAATTAGCGGCGCCAATTGAAAATACTGAACAACCAATGATGCAAAATGAACAAGCAGCACCTTAAGTTGTCCAAGTATTTTTAATTCCTTATAAATAACCTATAAAGGATATAGTTATGAACTATATCCTTTATTTATTTCAGCATATTGAAAGTAAACCGCGAAATAATTCATCTTAAAATTGTAAACTACTCATTATAGACTCCCTTTATACAACACGAATCCTTTACAATAACCACAAATTTATTTACTTAGGTTGTCCTGTGAACTGGCTACAAATTCATATTACTGTTGATCAAAATCAAGTTGAACTGTGTGAAACCCTACTTTTATCTCTGGGTGCAGTCAGCGTAACTTTAGATGATGCTGAAGATCAGGCCTTACTCGAACCACTTCCTGGTGAAACACCACTTTGGAATAAAGTTATCGTTACAGGTATTTACCAACAAGAAGAAGATGATCCAATTGATGTTGATCGCTTAGAAGCTTTTTTAAAGGCTCAACTCCCTGATGTACCTATGCGCCATGAAACTTTAGAAAACCAAGTTTGGGAACGTGCATGGATGGATTATTATGAACCCATTCAAATTGGTGAAAAATATTGGATCGTTCCAGAATGGTTGGAACCGCCTGAAGCAGATGCAACCAATATTAAACTAGATCCTGGTCTTGCTTTTGGCACAGGTAATCATGCTAGTACTTTTTTGTGCTTACAATGGTTAGGTAAAACCGACGTAAAAGATAAAATTGTGATTGATTATGGTTGTGGTTCAGGCATTTTAGGTGTTGCTGCATTGTTATTGGGTGCAAAAAAAGTCTATGCCACTGATATTGACCCACAAGCTGTATTAGCAACCAAGCAAAACGCTGAATTAAATGGCGTACTTGATCGTCTGTTTGTTGGCTTACCTGAAGAGTTCGATCAAGAATTCAATTCACAACAAGCTGACGTGTTGGTTGCAAATATTTTAGCTGGCCCGTTAATGGCACTCGCGCCCGAATTCTCAACTTTAATCAAAAATGAGGGCGAGTTCGCACTTGCAGGTGTAATTGAAGAGCAAGTTGCTGATGTTTCTAGTGTTTACGCTGAGTTTTTTGATATATTAGAGATCGAAAAGCGTGAAGAAAACTGGTGCCGCATTTCAGGAAAACGAAAAACAATTTGAGATCGCTATAACTTATGAGTGAAAAACAAACCCGCTGCCCCAAATGCTCAACCGTGTATAAAGTGACCCTTTCACAACTCAGTGTTGCACAGGGCATGGTTTGTTGTCCAAAATGTGTCATTAACTTTAATGCATTGACCAATTTATTGGAGTCTCAGACAAGCGAAACCATTCCGACGTCCACAAATCGCTCTTTATTTTCTTCAATCCAACCCGATAGCACGTTTGCTGAAAAGCAAATGCAAATATTAAGCATTTTTGATCAAAAAATTGAAAATTCAAATATTGATCTACTCACCTATCTCAATAACTTAAATTATTTTAATACTGAACCTGTTACGGCATTGCCCAATCTAAATCTTTCAGAAGATACACTATTAATAGATGAAGAGACTGCAGATAAACAGCATGGTTGGCTCTATTACACCCTTTGGGGTATCGGCAATATCACCTTAATTTTGGTATTTGCCTTCCAAATTTTGTGGTTCAATCCGAAGCTGATGCATGACAGCCCCGCATTAAACAGAACTTTTAATACAGCCTGTTCTGTGATTACTTGTAAAGCAAGAGATGGTCAGTATAAATATTTAAACTTTGAAAAAGTCAATCTGAGACGTGCCGAACAGGATAGTACGCGTTTTTCAGGTATTATTACTAATCATAATAAGCATAGTATCTTGCTCCCCTCTATACAGGTTGTGCTAAAGGATAATGATGTTGTGATTTCAAGCATCACACTAAAACCAGAAGACTACCTCGTGGATAGCTTAAAAACCATTCAACGCATTCCCTCAAATAGCCCATTTAAATTCGATTTTACGGTCCCAAAAAGCAGAAATAGTTTTACAAATTATAGTTTAGAAATTGTACAACCCTAAAAATTAAAAAAAATGACAAAAAAATATAAAAAAAGTGCAGTTAATTTGCTCACTTTTTCGCAGACAGTGGTATGATACGCGCCACGAAAGCTTTAACCCACTTACTCCTCGTATTTCACAGACAAAAAATCGTTAAACGAACTGTGCTTCTACCTTATAAGCGCATAGTTGGTTTTTTTGTTTTTGAAAGTAGGTCGTAACAAATATTTAACTATTGTTACGCTTATTTTTTACACAATTCGAGGATTTGTGGCAAGCTAATAGTTCCTTTGTTTTAGAGTCACTGTTTTAGGATCTAAAACAGGGCTCAATAATTTTAGACCACATTTATATATCACTTTACCCAAGTGATATTTGATTTTTCGGATTAACACGCATGAATAGCAAATCTCCTATTTTTACGGCTCAATCTGATGTCGCTCTTCGCATCCACGTTGATCGCGCAGTTCGTCATTATTTTGCACAATTGCAAGGTGAGCAACCATCTCAAGTGTATGACATGGTTCTAGCAGAAATGGAGAAACCTCTTTTGTCTGTGGTCTTAGAATATACTCGTGGCAACCAAACGCGTGCTGCTGAGATTCTAGGTCTTAACCGTGGAACTTTACGTAAAAAGTTAAAAGCTCACGGTTTAATGAGTGAATAATTGATAAAATGCTCACGTTCTCGTGGGCATTTTTTATGCCTATTTGTTTTAATCTGTAGACTTCAAACTGTTGACTTAAATCATGACTATCAAACGTGCGTTAATCTCTGTTTCAGACAAAACTGGAATCGTTGAATTTGCTCAAAATCTTGCAGCTCTCGGGGTAGAAATTTTATCTACAGGCGGTACTTATAAGTTGCTTAAAGACAACAATATCGCTGTCGTAGAAGTTTCTGAACATACAGGTTTTCCTGAAATGATGGATGGTCGTGTAAAAACACTTCATCCAAAAATTCATGGTGGCATCTTAGCTCGTCGTGGTCTGGACGAAGCTGTTATGCAAGAACACAATATTGATCCAATTGATCTGGTGATTGTGAACCTTTATCCATTTGCTGAAACTGTAGCGAAGCCAAATTGCTCTCTTGCTGATGCGATTGAAAATATCGATATCGGTGGCCCAACCATGGTTCGTGCAGCAGCAAAAAACCATGCTTCTGTGGGTATTATTGTCAATGCATCTGACTATGACACTGTTGTTGCTGAATTAAAGCAAAATGGTTCACTCTCTTACGAGACTCGTTTCGATTTAGCAGTAAAAGCATTTGAACACACTGCTCAGTATGATGGCATGATCGCTTCTTATTTAGGTGCACGTGTAGGTAAAACTGAGGGCGAAGCAGATTTATTCCCTCGTACATTCAATACGCAGTTAAATAAAGCACAAGATTTACGTTACGGTGAAAACCCACACCAAAATGCTGCATTTTATGTAGAAGCAAATGCTAAAGAAGCGTCAGTTTCTACTGCGAAACAATTACAAGGTAAAGAGCTTTCTTATAACAATATCGCCGATACTGATGCTGCACTTGAGTGTGTTAAATCATTTGCAAAACCTGCATGCGTTATCGTTAAACATGCGAACCCTTGTGGTGTTGCCGTTTCTTTAGATGGTATCAAAGTGGCTTATGATCTTGCTTATGCAACTGATCCAGAGTCTGCATTTGGTGGCATCATTGCATTTAACCGTGAGTTAGATGTAGAAACTGCTCAAGCAATTGTCGATCGTCAATTCGTTGAAGTAATCATTGCACCAAGCATTGCTAATGGTGTACTTGAAGTTACAGGCGCAAAGAAAAATGTACGCGTCATGGTGTGCGGTGAATTACCTGCAATTGATGCACGTGCTCCACAACTTGACTATAAACGCGTTAACGGCGGCCTACTTGTTCAAGATCAAGATTTGGGCATGATCACTAAAGATGACCTAAAGGTTGTGACCAAGCGTGCACCAACTGAACAAGAAATTGATGACATGATCTTTGCTTGGAAAGTTGCAAAATACGTAAAATCAAATGCGATTGTGTATGCAAAAAACCGTCAAACCATTGGTGTAGGCGCAGGTCAGATGAGTCGTGTAAACTCTGCTCGTATTGCGGCGATCAAAGCTGAACATGCTGGTTTAGTCGTTGAAGGTGCAGTGATGGCATCTGATGCGTTCTTCCCATTCCGTGATGGTATTGATAACGCTGCTAAAGCTGGTATCAAATGTATCATTCAACCGGGTGGTTCTATGCGCGACGAAGAAACAATTGCAGCAGCGGATGAAGCTGGTATTGCAATGGTCTTCACGGGTATGCGTCATTTCCGTCACTAATAGATTTTAAAAATCCCTCTTGCGATGTTTTAGTTGCATCTCAAGGGGGAATTTTCTATTTTTAGTGGATGTACTAGAGATACTTAAAAAGGAAATAACTTAATAATGAATATTTTAGTATTAGGTAGCGGTGGCCGTGAACATGCACTTGCATGGAAAATCGCACAAGATGAAAAAGTTGCTAAAGTCTTTGTCGCACCAGGCAATGCGGGTACAGCAACTGAAGACAAATGTGAAAATATTGACCTCGATATTTTAGACAACCCTGCAATTATTGCATTTGCAAAAGCAAATGATGTTGCGCTTGTTATCGTTGGGCCAGAAGCACCATTGGTCAATGGTGTCGTTGATGCTGCACGTGAAGCAGGTCTAAAAATCTGGGGACCAACTCAATATGCGGCTCAACTTGAAGGCTCAAAAGCATTCGCTAAGCATTTCTTAAAACGCCATAACATTCCTACAGCTTTCTATGACGTATTTACTGAAGTTGATGCTGCAAAAGCTTATGTTGAGAAAAATGGCGCTCCGATTGTAATTAAAGCTGACGGCTTAGCAGCGGGTAAAGGCGTTATCGTTGCGATGACCAACCAAGAAGCTTTTGATGCGATTGATGACATGTTGGCGGGCAACAAGTTCGGTGACGCTGGGTCTCGTGTTGTGATTGAGCAATTCTTAGCTGGCGAAGAAGCAAGCTTTATTTGCATGATTGATGGTAAAAATATTTTACCAATGGCAACTTCTCAAGACCACAAACGCATCTTTGAGGGCGACCAAGGACCGAATACTGGCGGTATGGGTGCTTACTCTCCTGCTCCCGTCGTTACAGCAGAAGTTTTTGAACGTGTCATGAATGAAGTGATGCGCCCGACAGTTGATGGTATGGCAGCAGATGGTCATGTCTACACGGGCTTCTTATATGCTGGTTTGATGATTGATGATCAAGGTCAACCACGTGTGATCGAATTCAACTGTCGTTTTGGTGATCCAGAAACACAGCCTATTATGATGCGTTTGAAATCATCTCTAGTTGATCTGGTTGAGGCTGGTATTGAAGGTAACTTACCAAGCGAAGCTGAATGGGATGACCGCAAATCTATTGGTATCGTTCTTGCTGCCGAAGGCTATCCTGAAACTGTTCGTAAAGGTGATGTCATTTCGGGTATCGGTCAATCGCCTGAAGACACCAAAATCTTTCATGCTGGCACAGCTATGACTGATGATGGTCATATTGTTACTGCTGGTGGCCGCGTCCTTTGCGTAACAGCCTTAGGTGACACTGTACTGGAAGCTCAGATCAATGCATTAGAAGTATGTGGCCAAGTGACATTTACAGGTATGCAATATCGTAGTGATATTGGTTATCGTGCAATTGCTCGCGAAAAAGCTGAATAATTTTATTGTGAATAAGGCCTTCTTCGGAAGGCTTTTTTATTCCTGAAACGCTATCAATTTACATTCTTTATTCAATTTGCATATATAGAGTTCAGAAAAATATATATTATTTATTTCACCAAAATCACCAATCAAACATTTGCAAAAATCTATAAAACTATCATTAATTTACATTTACTATGCACATAATTCCTTTAGATAATCAGATGCTTATACTCTTGAGTATCATGCAGACCACTATAACCCTTACCAAAATATTGCTATGATTGGCACAATTTTAGATGTTGTTTTTATGTTAAAGGAATATGCTTTTTCATGATTATCAAATGATTAAGCTATTTTATCCAATCAACAGAAAACCAACAGCTAGACCAATATTTGGTTTGAAAAGATGTGAATGGATGTCTGCATTATTTATTGGTTCCAAATAAGCACATGAATGTTCACTTATTTTTCTTAAAATCATGGAATCATAATGGCAAATACCCAAGAAATAATTCATGTGATTATTTTTTGTATAAAGCCAATTTGCATCCTCAAAGCGATTACATCAATGCGAGAATAACATTACTTTCTCAGCATTATTTTGGTTAGGATTTCCACATGAAAAAGCTGATTAGCCTTTTTTTAAGTGTATCAGTGTTGTTGCTTGCGGCATGCAGCAAACAGCCAGATAACACTGCTGAACAGAACAAAGATGCAGGTGCATTACAAACTGTCGTTATTGCTTCTACAGGTTCTGATGCTGATATTTGGCGTCACATTGCAAGCTTGCCTGAAACCCAAGCTGCTGGACTAAAACTTCAAATTAAAAATTTTACTGACTATGTTGCAATGAATACTGCTGTTGCAAATAAAGAAGTCGATTTGAATGCATTTCAATCCTATGCATATCTCGTTGCATTCAATGCAGCAAATAAAGACAAAATTGCGCCAGTCTCTACAACTTATTTAGAACCAATGGGAATCTACTCAAGCAAGGTAAAAAAAGTTGAAGAGTTTGCCAATGGTGCAACGATTGCAATCCCTAACGATGGGGCAAATGAATCTCGTGCTTTATTACTTTTACAAAGCGCGGGTTTAATTAAATTAAAAGCTGACTTTGATCCTGTAAAAGGAACACCAGCTGATGTGATTGAAAATCCGAAGAACATTGTGATCAAACCAATTCAAATGGCAACAGCTGTACGTGTTAAAGATGAGGTTGATGCGATTTTATTGGGTAATACCCTTGCAATGGAAGGTGGTCTAAACGTTCTTAAAGATGCAATCTTCTATGAACCAATTGATCAAAGCACCAAGTTAAACGTCAATGTTCTAGCAACGGCTGAATCTCGCAAAGATGATCCTGTTTTACAAAAAGTCGGTGCGCTTTATCACACTGATGCAGTAAAACAATATGTACAAGATCATTTTGCTGGTACAAAAGTTGATGTAAATAAGCCAATCAGCTATCTCACTGAAGAGAATCCGTAATATACTTTTCTCAACAAAACAGGCAAAGTGATTTTGCCTGTTTTTCTTTTCTGCTTAGTATTGACGATATGATCCAATTTAAAAATATTTCCAAACACTATCAGCTCAAAGGTCAAACGATCACTGCGCTGGATCAAATCAACTTAGAGATCCCTGATGGCAGCATTTTTGGCATTATCGGTTATAGTGGTGCAGGTAAAAGTACCTTAATCCGTTTGATTAATTTACTGGAGCGTCCGACCCACGGACAAGTGATGATTAATCAAAAAGACTTTACTGCAATGGATGCGCGTACACTTCGTCGAGAACGTGCAAATATTGGCATGATTTTTCAGCACTTTAACTTATTGCAAACCAAAACAGTGGCTGAAAATATTGAAATGCCACTTAAACTGTTAGGTCATAGCAAAGTCGAACGTGAAAAACGTCTTGCAGAGTTGCTAGATTTTATTGACCTTAAACATAAAAAAGATGCTTATCCAGATGAGCTTTCAGGCGGTCAAAAGCAACGTGTAGGTATTGCGCGTGCGCTTGCGAATCATCCTAAGATTTTGCTATGTGATGAGGCAACGTCTGCACTGGACCCTCAAACCACACAATCCGTTTTAGCATTATTAAAGAAAATTAATCAAGAACAGAACATCACCATTGTGATGGTTACTCATGAAATGGATGTGATTGAATCTATCTGTGACTATGTCGCAGTCATGGAAGCTGGCAAAGTCATTGAGACAGGTCGCACCTTAGATATATTCAGTCAACCACAACACCCAACAACCAAGACATTTATCCAAACAGTATTGCAGCAACAATTGCCGATCAATATCTTGAATAATCTTGAACACAAACATCATAACAGTATCTATAATCTGCAATTCTTAGGAACATCAGCCCAAGAAACCGTTATTCAATCCGTGATTAAGCAATTTGATATTAGTTTAAATATTTTATTTGCCAACATGACTGAGATTAATGGCACTGTGATCGGTCAAATGTTTATCCAACTTTTAGGCGACCCAACGATTATTCAGGAAGCGATTCAATTCTTAGAAAGTCAGGGTGTCAAAGTTGAACAGTCAGGAGTAAGCCAATGAGAGATTTAATTGTACAATGGCTGACTGAAATCACAGCTCCATTTTGGCAAAGTTCATTATCCATTGATCAATTTGTAACGGCACTGGAAGAAACCTTACAGATGGTATTCTTTGCATTGCTATTTGGATGCATTTGGGGATTTATTCAAGGTATTACTTTGGTAGTCACACGTAATGGCGGGATTTTACAAAACCGTGCGATTTACTATGCACTCAATCCAATCGTGAATGCCCTACGTTCAATCCCATTTATCATTTTATTAATCGCCGTCATTCCATTTACAAAGTTTTTGGTTGGTACATCAATCGGAACATGGGCTGCTATCGTACCATTAACCATTTATGTCGGTCCTTATCTTGGTCGACTCATCGAAACTTCTTTACTTGAAGTAAATGAAGGCATTATTGAGTCTGCACAAGCGATGGGTGCTAGTCCTTGGCAAATTGTATTCAAATTTATCGTGCCCGAAGCACGTAGCTCTCTCATTCTCAATCTCACCACAGGTACCATTTCATTGATTGGTGCAACAGCGATGGCAGGTGCTGTGGGTGCAGGTGGAATCGGTGATCTTGCTATTTCCTATGGCTATCAGCGTTTCGATAGTAGTGTGGTCATCCTGACCGTTATCGTACTTTTATTATTGGTTCAGTTTGTACAGTCATTTGGAGAATGGTTAGCAAAATTACGCTAAACGCCCAATTCAATGCTCTCCTCGCGAGAGCATTTTTTCTATAGCTAGGCTAAACCTCAGCAAAATAAATTTGATGCGCTGCTTTGAATGTATTGACATGCAAAGGAACCAAATCCTCCAAAGGTTGATAGCCACCAGCCAAAACGAAAAGCAAAGGAATTTTCATTTTCTTCGCCATCTCAAACACAATCCGATCACGCTCAAACAAGAGTGCTGTAGTAAACCATTTTGATCCATATTTATCATGTTGATGACAATCCATGCCCGCTTGATAAACGATAAGATCAGCGTCCCAACGTGATGCATATTGAAAAGCTTCTAAAATCGCTTCTCGATACAAATCAAAATTACCTTGCTTTGGATGAATAACGAGTCAAACTACGCTCTCCCGCCTTACAACCAAAGCGGATACCAAAAATGCCAAAATTAATCAAATTCGGCATACGATTGGTGAAAATCGCAGTACCATCCCCACCATGCTGATCACAATCTAAAATAAAAATTCGTTTGTCCGGAAATTGTTTTGCAATTAATGCCAAACCATTAAAGGTACAGTAAGCGGCCCCAGAATCATAACTCGCATGGTGAAAACCTTGTGCAATATTGGCAGCAATTCCTTCTTTCAATGCGATCTCAGCACCGACCAATTGCCCAGCCTGTACCGACAAAATGGCATCACGTAGTTGTGGATTCCAAGGTTTAAATCCTTGTACAGTCGCGAAACTTGAATCACCTGCAAAAAAGGCATCTACATATTGCGGGTTATGTAGTTTTTTCAAGATATCAATGTCTATAAGTCCAGGATCTATCAATTCAACCCACTGTTGCTGCTGTAGCACTTCAGCAACTGCAGTCAGTTTCTCCATACTATTGGTATGCGTTTGCGCATAATAGCGTGGCGAGTAGCAAGCTTTTAGCATGGATTTCCTACATAGATTTGATCTTGAGCAATTTCCATCAATTGACTCAATTCAGTCGTATCGGGTCGAAATAATCCATTATCAACTTGTTGTTTAAAATGATATCCGAATGCACGCGCTCGATTTTCAGGAGAAACCGCCAGTGTCGTCAGTCGTAGAAACCAAAAACCTTTCATTGAAGAAATGGGGATCACATAACCTTTATATTGTTTGTTTTTATTCTTTTCTAGCGGCTCGATCTCATAGTTTGTAGAGAAAAGGCTCCCCGCTGGTAAGCGCACACCATTCATAAGTAAAGGAACCAGACTAATACAAGAGTGATTATCCCCCATATTCATCTTTTCCATCATGACTGGCTGATCATGCTCATCGACGAAAATATTAATTTCACCTTGTCTCAATAGACGATGATGTGCAATTCTCAAGAAGAATTTTTCTGCCATCGGACACGAGCCAACCTTAGGTTTTTCCTCTAAAGCTTGGCATTCAATTATTTCAATATGTTGAACATCTTGAGGAAGGATAATATCTGCAAGTAACTGACAAATGAGTCTACTTTCTTCTCGCTCAGCATATTGATAAAGTGTTCTAAGTTTGGCTTGAAAATCAACTTCCTGCTGTAAGTTCTGCGTATAGCCATCATCTGGATTTAAACGTTTTAGGCTTTGCTGAACATCAACATGAATATCAAGATTCCGCCATGTTGTTAACTCAAGCCCGTATGAGGCTGCTTGACTTAAAATATTTCTTAATCCTTTCGTATCGTAATCATCAAAAATACGTAAATCCTGAAACCCCAACGCATCACGCGGCTGTGATACAAACTCAGCGATTACCCGTGTTGCCTGCGTATATCCACAACCTCGACGTTCAGTTTGATGGCTAAAATGTTCATTCAACATTTCGGTGAGTTTGGCAGATAGCGGATATAAATATTGCTTAAAAATACTGACCACTTCATGGTCTTTTAAATCCGACATAGCACCCCCTCGCTTGTTCTTTATGATTTATAAACTCATCGTCCTTTAATCAATCCTATGTATTTATATTGTTAAATCTAATCACGAAAATCATTTAGCATTTTTAAATAAAATATAAATCTAAAGATGAATATAAATCATTAACTTATAAAACTTTTATTTCATATTTATCGAAAACCGCCCCCTTGTCAATCATAAAGATTTTCACTTATTCTTGTCGTCACTATCTGTCCAAAACAGTCATCATCCATACCCTCTTCGATGCTCACTTTGCATGATAAGAAATTTACACTTACACTAGCAAAAGTTGATGACGCTCTATCATCTTACTGGCAATAACCACATGAAACAATGATTTAGGAATTGGCTATGCATTATAAAATCCATGCGATTGACGTACAAAATGCCTTAAAAAACTATATATGGTTATTGGAAGATACAACGACAAAACAAGTTGTGGCGATTGATCCAACAGAAGCAAGTTTAGTCAAAGATTTTTGTGAACAACATCATTTGCAGCTACAACAAATTTGGCTCACGCATTGGCACCCCGATCATACGGGTGGAGTAGAGGATTTATCCGCTAATGAAAATATTGCAGTGTATGGCCCTAGAGATGAGCTGAGCAAAATTTCTTTTATCTCCAACCCACTGCAACAAGATGATCATTTTCACTTTAATGATTTAAAAGTTGAAATCATTGCAACGCCTGGCCATACATTGGGGCATATCGTTTACTTCATTGAAGCCATTGATGCACTTTTTTGTGGTGATACATTGTTTGCAATGGGATGTGGACGTCTGTTTGAAGGTACGGCTGAACAAATGTACCATTCATTAAATAGGTTAGCAGCCCTGCCTATCCAAACTAAAGTATACTGTACACATGAATACACGCTTGCCAATGCTGAATTTGCGATCACTATAGAACCGCATAACGTCGCATTACAAGAAAGGATGAAACAAGTTAGGGCATTACGAGAAACCAATCAAATTACGCTCCCGAGTACCATAGAATTAGAACTCGCAACGAATCCCTTCTTGAGGACAGAAAGCGCTGAAGAGTTTGCACGAATCCGTCATCTAAAAGACCAGTTCTAAAGATCTCACCAAATCACATAGATTTCACTTTTTACGATATAACCAAAGTGGAAAGTGAAATCTTTTTTTACATTTAAAGATAAAATTTTTATTAATTTAATATTCAAAAAATCTAAAAAAAATATTTATTTTTCTCTAAATTTACAGTAACTTATAAAAATTATAGATGAATTCCTGCAGGTGGAAATTACTCTATTTTTACATTACTTACACGCGGAAAAATAAATCTATCTAATGCCCCTTTAAAAATTTTTAACCTACCCTTATTAATAATTACAGGTTCACAAGGAGTTCTCGTATGAAAAACAGAGTTGTTAAAGCAAAAAATTTATTGGCGTTTCGTATTTGGTTAGAAAAATTAGGATATTCAGTTAAAAATCTGACAGATAATCGTGGTTTTACCTTTAGCTTTAAAAAAGAATATGGCTTAGTCACTGGCGATCTATCTGGCAATGCTTTAGCAATGCAACTCGGTGAAGAATTTGAAGACCACCTAAAAGCATAATGACTTATTTACAGCTTTATAACGATCTTAGGATTTCAAAGGGATTTGGAATCCTTGATTGATGTATATAAAAATAATTTACAACTTCAATAACACCCAAGATCAAAGCTTCATTTTCTAGCCATCTCCTAAAAAATATCATTGGAACAAAACTATTTTCCAAGTATTATAATGTCCTAGTCGAGGGATGCTGCGACATTTGATTTGTATTATAAATCAACTTGCCAGGCTCGACGATCGGTTGAACATTCGTTTTAACCAACAACGGCATCCGCGAACAGAACGATCCATACTATTTTTTTCTAGGAGATCCTGATGAACGCGGTGAATGCTTCATTTACAGATTATAAAGTTGCTGATATTTCCCTTGCTGACTACGGTCGTAAAGAAATCAAACTCGCTGAAGCAGAAATGCCAGCTTTGATGGGTTTACGTAAGCGTTATGCAGCAGCTAAACCTCTTGCTGGCGCAAAAATTTTGGGTTGTATTCACATGACAATCCAAACAGCTGTTCTTATTGAGACGTTGATTGAACTCGGTGCTGAAGTTCGTTGGACTTCATGCAATATTTTCTCTACACAAGATCATGCTGCAGCGGCAATTGCTGCTCGTGGTATTCCAGTATTCGCTTGGAAAGGCGAAACTGAAGAAGAATACGTATGGTGCTTAGAACAACAAATCAATGTAAATGGCAAGCCTTGGGATGCCAACATGATTTTGGACGATGGTGGTGACTTAACAGCACTTGTTCATGACAAATACCCTGCTCTTTTAGAACGTATTCACGGCATTACTGAAGAGACCACAACAGGCGTACAACGCCTATTAGAAATGTGGAAAGACGGTTCACTTAAAGTTCCTGCAATTAACGTGAACGATTCAATTACCAAATCGAAGAATGATAACAAATACGGTTGCCGTCACTCATTAAATGATGCAATCAAACGTGCAACTGACATGCTACTTTCTGGTCGTCGTGCACTTGTGATTGGTTACGGTGATGTCGGTAAAGGTTCTGCACAATCTTTACGTCAAGAAGGCATGATCGTTCGTGTAACTGAAGTTGATCCAATTTGTGCAATGCAAGCTTGTATGGATGGTTACGAAGTTGTTTCTCCATACAAAAATGGCGTACAAACTGGTAAGAAAGAAGACATCAACCATGATCTACTAGGTAATACTGATCTTGTTGTGACAACAACTGGTAACTACCATGTATGTGATGCTGCAATGTTAGATAGCTTAAAAGCTGGTGCAGTAGTTTGTAACATCGGTCACTTTGATACTGAAATCGACACAGCTTATTTACGTGGTTACAAATGGGTTGAAGTGAAGCCACAAGTACACCAAGTTTATCGTTCAGAAGATGAAAGCAATTACTTAATTCTTCTTTCAGAAGGTCGTTTAGTCAATCTTGGTAATGCAACTGGTCACCCTTCACGTGTGATGGATGGTTCTTTCGCTAACCAAGTATTGGGTCAAATGCATTTATTTGCTGAAAAATTTGCTGATCTTCCTGCTGATCAAAAGCAAGCTGCAATCCGTGTAGAAGTACTTCCTAAGAAACTAGACGAAGAAGTTGCTGCGGCAATGGTTGTTGGCTTTGGTGGTGTGTTGACACAATTAACTCAAGTACAAGCTGATTACCTCGGTGTGCCTGTTGAAGGTCCATTCAAATCTGACGCTTACAAATACTAAGAATCTTAGGGCAGACGTTATACGGACTGCCCTTTTTTCTAAAAATTTCCAAGCGATTTTAAAAAGGATTTGAAATGACGAAACGTGTTCCTATTTCTTTTGAGTTTTTCCCACCAAAAACTGATGCTGGTGCAGAAAAATTAAAAGTTGTTCATCAAGAACTTCAACTGCTAAATCCAGAGTTCTTTTCCATTACTTATGGTGCTGGTGGTTCTACCCGTGAACGTACTTTAGCTGCGATTGATGATTTTAATGGCAAAGGTACGCCTGTTGCACCTCACCTTTCGTGTATCGGTGATGACAAAGTGCGTATTGCTGAACTATTAGATTTATACAAATCTCAAGGTATTGATCGCATCGTAGCACTACGTGGTGACTTACCTTCAGGTCAGGTGGGTTTAGGCGAGTTGCCTTATGCACAGGACTTGGTTCGCTTTATTCGTGAACATTCAGGTGATCACTTCCATATTGAAGTTGCAGCTTATCCCGAAATGCATCCACAAGCGGACAGCTTCGACGCTGATATCAAGCGTTTTATAGAGAAAGTTCAAGCTGGTGCAAATGCAGGAATCACTCAATTCTTCTTTAATCCAGATGCTTATTTCTATTTCATTGAACGTCTTGAGAAAGCTGGGGTAAATATCCCAATTGCACCAGGGATCATGCCCATTACCAATGCAAGTAACTTAATTCGTTTTGCTGATGGTACAGGCGCTGAAATCCCGCGCTGGATTCGTAAACAGCTTTCTGCTTACGGCGATGACAGTGCAAGCATTAAAGCTTTTGGTCATGAAGTGATTTTGAAACTTTGTGAACGTTTAATTGCTGGCGGCGCACCAACTCTTCACTTCTATTCAATGAACCAAACCGAACCAACCCGACAACTCGTTGTCGATCTTGGTCTCAACTAATTTGTAAGAGCTCTACCCAAGCATGAATCGTTTTTATATCGAAACTGAATTAAATACTGGCAACACCATCGAACTAACAGAATCAGTGTTTCATCATTGGGTACGTGTGCTTCGCGCAAAAGAACAAGAACAAGCCATCTTCTTCAACGGGAAAGGTGGCGAGTATCTTGTCACTCTGACAGTAATCAACAAAAAAAATGCTTTGGTGTCGATTGATCAATTTAATAAATTAGATCGTACTGCGCCTTTTAATGTTGTTTTGGGTCAAGTGATGAGTAAAGGTGATCGTATGGATTATGCGATTCAAAAAGCCACCGAACTGGGCGTGACCACAATTCAATTATTAACCAGCGATCGCTGTGAAATGCGATTAAAGTACGATCGTGACCAAAAAAAACTGGATCATTGGCGATCTGTTGCAATCGCTGCCTGTGAACAATGCGGAATGAACCGTGTGCCTGAAATTCTAGCGCCTATTTCTCTTAATGACTGGGTTAAATCTGAATTACCGACATCTCGTTTTGTACTTGCCCCCAATAAAGATCAAACAAATATACTACTGAATAGTACGCCTGATATTGCATTATTAATTGGTCCAGAAGGTGGACTTAGTGAAACAGAAATCGAAACAGCAAACCAATACCAATTTAAAAACTGGTGTATCGGTGATCGCGTTTTGAGAACGGAAACAGCCCCCGTTGTTGCTCTATCTATTTTAAACTATCACTTTTCAAGCAAATGATGCATTTACATTGCTTTTCAATGGGTTTAACGTTAATTTAAATAAACTCAACGCTATAGTTTACAAAGAATAAAGACTGTAGGTACTGATAAAAGAAAAGGATTATTCTTGTATGTCTGGGGTTCAGAAACAAGGTTTAGCGCCATTTATCTATACGGATCAAATTAATTACTCTAGCCATATCAGATCCTTTGTTCTTAGCGTATTGGGTATATGTGTTTTAGACTATGCATTATTTGGTCTTTTCTATTCTTTTACTCCAAATATCTTTACCGCTTGGATTAGCATCACTGCCGTTTTTCTTCTAATTTTCTTTTTTTTGTGCCGTTTTTCCTTGAAGTGTTATTCATCTCCAGCCTTTATTAAAAGAAGTCATGTTTTATTCCAAATTGTTTGTTTTAGCACTGGTTTGTTGCTCGGTATCAACTCCATCATTATTACGTATTACCTGATACATGAGGTTCCACAACTAACTGGATCACATATTCTGACATTAACTGCGCTATTATTAACAACCTCACATATCATCGCGCTAACATTTCTTACTCAGCATATTCGTTATTTCTTTCTGTTTTTTC
>NZ_GG665949.1:229327-302600 GCF_000156555.1 Acinetobacter sp. ATCC 27244 | reverse complement strand
TTTCTTCCAAGCGTTCTGCCCTTGATTATTTCACATTTGTTATCTCGGGATCATCAACACACCTTGTTTTACCTCGCATATTACTTCACCTTTTTTGCAACTTTATTATGCGCACATGCCACTTTCAAGATTCATAAGCATCTATCTCAAGTGCTTGAGAAAAATAAGCAATTAGTCGATGTTGCAGAGCAGCACAATCAATGGACTGAGGAGCTGTGTCAACAGTTACAACATGAAGTAAATAAATCCAAGGACATCGAAGCTCAACTACAATTCAATAACCATTTGTTAGAACAAAAAGTACGTGATCGTACTTATGATCTCACTCAAATGAATGAAAGTTTAGAAGAACATCGTCAAAACTTAGCTTTTGCACATGAGACAGCCGGTATCCGCCCTTGGGAATGGAACTTAGAAAACCAAACTGTTGGTGTCACCAATACCCATAGCCAAGCAGTCAAAAGAGATTCTGAAAATCACTACACGCTACTGCATAAGATTGTTCATCCTGATGATATCGAACGCGTAAAAAATGCCTTATACCATCATATATGTGGTGAAACCTTACGCTATGAAGAAACTTACCGTATTAAACGTCCAAATGGTGAATGGTCTTGGATTCACGATGTAGGACAAGTGATCCAACGTCATCCTGAAGATCAAACACCTTTACGAATGGTTGGCATTCATCGAGATATTAACCAAGAGCGTAAAGACCAAGAACGACTTAAACTTTCTGCAAGCGTATTTGAACAAGCTTCTGAAGGAATTTTCATACTCGATGAAAATTTTAATTACATTGAGGTGAACCCTAAATATGAACAAATTACCGAACTTGATAAACAAGTCATTTTAGGCAAGCAACTTTTTGAAATTACAAAGCAAAATAAGCTGCACCACCAAAACTTCCAACTTTCGATTTTAGACACTTTAGCTCATGAACACGAATATGAGGGAGAGTTCCAAGAAACCTATCATTCAGAAAAATCATGTTTCTTGTGGATGCATATTAATGCAGTTAAAGATGAACAAGATCGAGTAATCAATTATATCGGTATCGTTTCTGATCAAACTGAACGAAAGCATCAGGAACAAAGATTATCTTATCTTACCAACTACGACACACTAACGGACTTGCCAAATCGGTTCTATTATCAGCAGCAACTGCATCAATATCTAGTGAATGAAGCAGCCATACAACATCTCGCTGTCATTCGTTTGAACATAGATCGCTTTCGGACACTCAATGAACTGGTCAGTAATCAAGCTGGCAATGAATTGCTTAAACAAGTCGCGCAGCGATTACGTATTAGCAATATCGATGCATTATTGGTTGCGCATTTAAGTGCTGATGATTTTGCGATTATTTATGAAATGTCCCCTTTACACCCACCTATTCATCAATTGTGTAACAATATTGTCGAGAACTTCAGCCAACCATTTTATATTGCTGACCAAGAGTACTTTGTGAGTGTTTCCATCGGTGTAGCGATGTTTCCTGAGCATGGTCGTCAAGTCGATAATTTAAATACTCATGCAGAACAGGCATTGAATGAGGCTAAGCGTTTAGGCGGCAACACTATTCGTTACTATTCAAATGAAAGAGCTAACTTAGCGGCACAGTATTCTGATTTAGAACTTGATCTAAGAAAAGCAATCCAAAACAATGAGCTTGTCGTTTACTATCAACCCAAAATGACTACACACGATAATCTGGTGAATGGTTTCGAAGCACTTATACGCTGGGAGCACCCAAGTAAAGGGCTGATCATGCCTGATATCTTTATTCCATTGGCAGAAAGCACCAGCTTAATTTCTGATATCGGACAATTTGTATTACATCAGGCAGCAAAACAATTACAGAGATGGATTGAGCTGGGTTATCCCCAAGTCCATATTGCAGTCAACATCGTTGTACAACAAGTTCTCCGTGGGCAATTATTACATGATGTGGATACGATTTTATCGCAATATAAAATCTCTGGTCATAATCTAGAATTAGAAATCACAGAGTCTGCATTCTTAGAGAATACTGAAACGGTGAAAACGGTATTAGAAGCATTAAAAGATCGCCATATCTCAATCGCATTAGATGATTTTGGAACTGGATATTCATCCCTCGCCTATTTAACTGAATATCCTATTGATACATTAAAAATTGACCGAGCTTTTATTTCTAAGATTGGTAACTCTAAACAAGATGCGATCGTAAATGCCATGATCGCCATGGGCAAAACCATTGGCTTAAAAGTTGTAGCGGAAGGTGTGGAAACTGAAGCGCAAAGAGACTACTTGCAAAAACAAAATTGTGACATCTTGCAGGGTTATCTATTTGCCAAGCCATTGACCGCTTTAGACGCAACCAAATTTCTACAGCAGCATAGCTAACTGTCAACCGCAAGATCTTACATTTACAGCGATAATTTACGACTTTAACCCTTCATTTTTAGTTGAAAATAATTTGTCAATAAGTCGTATCATTCAGTGAAAATAAGCTATTTTGACTGGGCGAAAGCATGAACTAGTGCTATATTCTTGTGCACTTATCTTAATATAATAATCAGTCATATATATGCATGATTATTATCGGAACAATCGAGACTCAGATGGACGATCAATCTTTAAAACAAGCCGCTTTGTATTACCATGAATTTCCTACTCCTGGAAAAATCAGTGTGACACCTAGCAAGCAGCTCGTTAACCAACGAGATTTAGCGCTTGCATATTCCCCTGGTGTTGCAGCTCCATGTTTAGAAATCGAACGTGACCCTTCTGCCGCTGCGAAATATACAGCGCGTGGTAACTTGGTTGCCGTCGTGAGTAATGGTACAGCAGTTCTTGGTTTAGGGAACATTGGTCCTTTAGCATCCAAGCCTGTTATGGAAGGTAAAGGCGTACTTTTCAAAAAATTTGCAGGCGTTGATGTCTTTGATATTGAAATCGCGGAAAATGATCCAGATAAAATCGTTGATATCGTTGCTGCATTAGAACCAACTTTTGGTGGTATTAACCTTGAAGATATTAAGGCACCAGAATGTTTCTATATCGAGAAAAAACTACGCGAACGCATGAAAATTCCTGTGTTCCATGATGATCAACATGGCACAAGTATTATCGTAGGTTCAGCATTACTCAACGCGCTCCAAATCGTAAATAAGAAAATCGATGAAATCAAAATCGTCGCTTCAGGTGCAGGTGCTGCTGCACTGTCATGCCTAGATTTGTTGTGTGCTCTAGGTGTAAACAAAGAAAATATCATTGTTGCTGACTCTCGCGGCCTCCTTACCACTTCACGTGATGGATTGGATGATTCGAAAAAGCGCTATGTTCAAGACATTAAAGCAACGCAATTAAATGAAGTAATTGCTGGCGCAGACATGTTCTTAGGTCTTTCTGCGGCAGGCATTTTAACCAAAGAAATGGTTAAAGAAATGGCTGAGAATCCGATCATTTTTGCGCTTGCGAACCCTGATCCTGAGATTCTACCTGAACATGCACATGAAGTACGTCCAGATGTCATTATGGCAACAGGTCGTTCAGATTATCCAAACCAAGTAAATAATGCACTTTGCTTCCCATATATTTTCCGTGGCGCGTTAGATGTGGGTGCAACCACCATTAACGAAGAAATGAAAATTGCCTGTGTACATGCTATCGCGCGTATGGCACATGTAGAAGCAGATGCGGCTACCTATGGTGAAAAGTCAGCCTCATTTGGTCGTGATTACTTAATCCCACGCCCGCTTGATCAACGTTTAATTTTAGAAATTGCACCAGCAGTTGCAAAAGCGGCAATGGATTCTGGTGTTGCTACTCGCCCGATCGAAGATTTCTCCGCATACCGTCAACGACTTTCTGAGTTTGTTTATAACTCAGCATTCTTGATGAAACCAATTTTTGCTCAAGCAAAAACTGATCCTAAACGTATTGCATATGCTGAAGGCGAAGATGAACGTGTATTACGTGCAGTTCAAATCGCAGTAGATGAAGGCTTGGCAAAACCAATTTTAGTTGGTCGTACAACTGTAATCGAGGCAAATATCAAAAAATTAGGCTTACGCTTACAGCATGGCTTAAATATTGAAATCGTTGATCAAGAACAAAATCCGTTGTACGAAGAGTTTTGGAAAGATTACTACCAAACGATGCAACGTAAAGGTGTAACGGTTGAATATGCGCAACGTGAAACTCGTCGTCGCTCAACATTGATTGCAGCGTTACTTGTGAAATTTGGTAAAGCAGACGGTATGCTTTGTGGTACTTATAGTAGCTATGATATCCATTTAGATTTTGTCCGTAATGTGATTGGTCTAAAAGAAGGTCGCAGTACATTCTTTACCCTGAATGCATTGATGCTTGAAGATCGCAATCTTTTCATCGCAGATACTTACGTCAATACCAATCCAACAGCCGCTCAATTGGCAGAGATGACCATTTTGGCTGCAGAAGAAGTGCGCCGCTTTGGTATTACACCACGTGTAGCTCTACTCTCTCACTCAAGTTTTGGTAGTGATCAACAAGACGCAAGCGCCCAGAAAATGCGTGAAGTCTATCGTTTACTTACAGAACAAGCGCCTGATTTAGAGGTTGAAGGTGAGATGCACGGTGATGCAGCACTTGACGAAAATATCCGTCATTTTGCATTTCCAAATTCGCGCTACAAAGGCTCAGCAAACTTGTTAATTATGCCGAATCTAGATGCAGCAAACATTTCATTTAATTTGTTAAAAGCAACTTCTGGCAATAATGTAACTATTGGGCCAATTTTGTTAGGTGCTGCTAAACCAGTTCATATTTTGACACCAACGGCAACAACACGTCGTTTGATCAATATGACAGCGTTAACTGTTGCAGAGATCCAACAAAGTCAAAACTAAAGTTTAGAACGAGCTTGCCTAGAAAAGCTCCTCATGAGACTTGAGAAAACCTCTGTTCTGTAGCATGATTGTGTGAAGAATAGAGGTTTTTTCATGCAAGTTTATTTAGTAGGCGGTGCTGTTCGAGATCAGTTACTTGGGCATCCCTATCACGAAAAAGATTATGTTGTGGTCGGTGCAACACCCGATCAATTGCTCGCTGAGGGTTATCAGCCCGTTGGCAAAGACTTCCCTGTATTTCTACATCCTAAAACAAAAGAAGAATATGCGCTTGCCCGTACAGAAAGAAAATCAGGCGTTGGTTATCATGGCTTTCAATTTTTCACAGATGCAGATGTGAGCTTAGAAGAGGATCTCATCCGAAGAGATCTAACCATTAATGCCATGGCAATGGATGCCAACGGTCAAGTCTATGACCCATATGGTGGTCAAAAAGACTTAGAGCAAAAAATCCTTCGCCATGTCTCTCATGCATTTACCGAAGATCCATTGCGTGTACTACGTGTTGCCCGATTTGCTGCACGGTATGAATCTTACGGATTCAAAATTGCAGATGAAACATTACACTTGATGCGGGAAATTGCTGAGTCTGGTGAGTTAAATGAATTAACACCTGAGCGTGTGTGGAAAGAAACAGCACGAGCATTGATGGAAGATCATGCTGATGTATATTTCAAAATTCTTAGAGAATGTCATGCTCTAAAAATTTTATTTCCAGAAGTTGATGCACTTTTTGGCGTTCCGCAACGACCTGAATACCACCCAGAAATCGATTGTGGTATCCATACATTAATGGCGCTTCAGCAAGCCTGTAAAGCAGACTATGCCTTAGATGTAAGATTTGCGGTCTTAGTACATGACTTAGGTAAAGCACTCACACCTATCGAGGAACTCCCAAGACATGTGATGCATGAAGAACGCGGTATACAACCTGTCACAGTATTATGCGATCGCTTAAAAGTTCCCACACACCTCAAAAATCTAGCTTTGACAGTATGTAAAGAACATTTAAAGTGCCATCAAGTACAAATCTTAAAGCCAGGCACGCTTTGGCGTTTTCTACAACGTTTAGATGTATTACGTCGCCCTGAAAAAGTTAGAGCATTTGTGCAAGCGTGTGAATGTGATGCCAGAGGGCGTTTAGGTATGGAAGACCGACCATATCCTCAAGCACAATTTATACTCAATGCCATGGATATAGTGAGAAATATCCGTGCTCAAGACCTACCAGAACACGTTAAAGGTCCTGAAATCGGTGAAATGTTAATTCAATATAGAATTGAAGCTTTAGCAGATTTCAAAGCACAACTTGAGAAACAATAAACTTAAGCTATAAAAAAACCCAGTCATAATGACTGGGTTTTTTAGAAGATACGAATTACTTCGCAGCAGCTTGTGCAGCAGCAACTTCTTCAGCAAAGCTCATTTCAGCTTTCTTCTCAATACCTTCACCTACTTCAAAGCGAGTGAATTGAGCAACAACTGTACCAGTCGCTTTTAATACATCAGCAACTTTCTTATCGTTGTCGATAACATACATTTGACGATCAAGCGCAACTTCGTTCAAGTATTTCTCAACTGAACCAGTAACCATTTTCTCAACGATGTTTGCAGGCTTACCAGATTCTAAAGCTTTTGCTTCAGCAATTTCTTTCTCTTTAGCGATCAAGTCAGCTGGAACAGCTTCAGCATTTACTGCAACTGGGTTGAACGCAGCAACGTGCATTGCAATACCTTTACCAGTATCAGCATCACCAGTGTAAGAAACAACAACACCGATTTTTAAACCGTGCTTGTAAATAGCCAAGTTTTCGCCTTCAACGATTTGAGCACGACGTACTTGGATGTTTTCACCGATTTTTTGAACAAGTGCAACACGCGCTTCTTCAACAGTAGAACCATCTTCAAGTTTAAGTTCAGCAATTTTCGCAGCATCAGTTTCATTTGCAGCAAGTGCAGCTGTCGCTACTTTATCAGAGAAGTTTTTGAAGTTTTCGTCTTTAGCAACGAAGTCAGTTTGACAGTTAACTTCAACAAGAATCGCTTTATTACCGTTTTGAACGATCGTGATCGCACCATCAGCAGCAATGTTGCCTGCTTTTTTAGCAGCTTTTGCTTGACCTGATTTACGAAGGTTATCAATCGCAAGTTCGATGTCACCGCCTGCTTCTGTTAATGCTTTTTTGCATTCCATCATTGCAAGACCAGTACGGTCACGTAATTCTTTTACCATGCTTGCAGTAATTGCAGTCATGTTGATCTCCTAAAATCGGTAGAATATAAATCTGTTCAACAAAAACGGCCCAAAGGTTTCTCTGGGCCGTTTTGCTTTCTCGACGCTCAATTTGTCATCATTTTAAATCACAAAAATGACAAGCTTGCGTCAAAACGCATTAAGCCTCAGGAGCTTCTTTAGCAGCTTCTTCGCCTTTCGCTTGTGCATTCGCTTGTGATTGAGCGTATTCTTTACCAGCAAGAATCGCATCAGCCATAGCTGAAGCATACAAAGTAACTGCACGGATCGCATCGTCGTTACCAGGAATAACGTAATCTACGTTATCTGGGTTAGAGTTTGTATCAACGATACCGATTACAGGAATACCTAAGTTTTTAGCTTCTTTAATTGCAATCGCTTCGTGATCAACGTCGATTACAAATAATGCGTCAGGTAAACCACCCATGTTTTTAACGCCGCCTAAAGCACGTTCAAGTTTTTCCATCTCACGAGTACGCTCTAAAGCTTCACGTTTAGTAAGCTTAGCAAAAGTACCGTCTTGAGATTGAGTTTGAAGATCTTTTAAACGGTTGATAGATTGGCGAAGTGTTTTCCAGTTCGTCAACATACCACCTAACCAACGGTGATCTACATATGGTTGACCAGCACGTTGAGCTTGTTCACGGATGATGTTAGAAGCAGCTCGTTTTGTACCAACGAATAATACTTTGTTCTTTTTGCTCGCCAAGTTGTTAACAAAGTTCAAAGCATCATTTAACGCAGGAACAGTGTGCTCAAGGTTGATGATGTGAATTTTGTTACGCGCGCCAAAAATGTATTGACGCATTTTTGGGTTCCAGAAACGAGTTTGGTGACCAAAGTGTGCGCCTGCTTGAAGAAGGTCGCGCATGCTTACGTTGTAATCTGCCATTTTCTTTACCTTAAAGTTTGGGTTAGGCCTCCATATATCCGCATTCTCCACCCAAGGGATTGCTGTTACTTTATCAGTGGTTGCGACAGAGGACGCTTTTTAGACAATACAAGGCATGAATAGTGAAATTTAGCACTCTAAATGAACTATTCATAACGCCGTAGTGTCAAAAAACGACCCTGTCCCATAGGGTTGTGGCTAAAATCCCCTCATACTTCGTTATGAAACTTGATAAGGGAATACCATTACCAGCGTTTCATGCCTCGCATGCAGAAATTTTAGCCTACAACGCAACTCACATATAAAGTGACAACAATCCCTAGAAGCACCCAGAGTAATGTGACGATATATGTGCGGATTTTTTACGACTATTTATTATCAAACAATTCCGCAAAAGCCTCCAATAAAAATAAAGAAGATTTGTCACGAAAAGCATTTGATAAAATAGGCGGCTATTTATACCATAGACACTTGCAAATTACCAAAAGTTTTTAGAGATCATGAATACAACTTATACAGCTCCTCGTCGATTAATTAAAACACCTGAAGAAATTGAAAAGATGCGTGTTGCAGGGAAATTGGCTGCTGAAGTTTTAGACATGATTAAACCGCATATTAAAGCGGGTGTGAGTACACTAGAACTCGATACAATCTGTCGCAATCATATTGAAAATGTACAAGATGCTATTCCCGCTTGTGTTGGGTACGGTGCAGCACCAGGTCGACCTGCTTTCCAACACTCGATTTGTACTTCTGTTAACCATGTTGTTTGTCATGGTATTCCATCTGAGAATAAAATTTTAAAACCCGGCGACATTCTAAATATTGATGTCACTGTCATTAAAGATGGTTATCACGGCGATACCAATATGATGTACATCGTTGGTGGCGAGACTTCTATTTTAGCAAATCGCCTGTGCTCAGTCGCACAAGAAGCAATGTATCGTGGAATGGCGACCGTGAAAGATGGTTCATATCTTGGTGATGTTGGGCACGCCATTCAACAATATGTTGAGTCTGAACGCTTCAGTGTAGTACGTGAATACTGCGGTCATGGAATTGGTAATGTTTTCCATGATGAGCCTCAAGTTTTACACTATGGGCAAAAAGGCACAGGAATGCGTCTTGAAGCAGGAATGACCTTTACTATTGAACCAATGGTCAATGCAGGTGTATGGCAAACTAAACTTTTGGGTGACAAATGGACAGTTGTCACCAAAGACCATAAGTTGTCAGCTCAATATGAACACACGATCTTAGTGACAAAAACAGGAATTGAGGTATTAACCGCCCGTCCAGAAGAAGATCTTTCACGTTTTCAATAATTCGTTTTTGAGGGTGAGTACTTATGTACTCGCCCTTTTTTAGATTGAAAATCACCCAATTTTAATTCAATTACTACATTTTTTTTCATAGTTATAACAATTATAAATTCTATCTAAACAAAGTCTGCATAAAAAAGCGTTATGGTGAGCGCTAGAAAAATCCTTACAAACTTTAGGACATGGAGTCCCAAGATGATGAAGAAATCATTTGCATGCATGATTGCGACAGGTTTATGTGCCCTTCCTACACTTTCTTTTGCAGATTCACCATATTTTAGCCTCAAAGATGGAGATGGATTTAAGCGCTTCTCTGTTTCAGCAGGTTGGTTACATGCTATGCCGCAAGGGTCGGCAAATCCAATTAATATCAATACCAGTGTTACTGAAGGGACTAAATCCAAAGTTGGATCAGTGTCTAAAGAAGCTGTACTCGCTGCTGCAGATCGTGATTCGAATAAAACACTGTATGATACAATCAAAATACAACCACTTGATCCTGTGCCAGGTGCATTAACTGGCACTGCTACCATACAAGGTTTATCTAATTGGCAAAGCCAAGGAACAGGTTTAGAAGCAGATAATGTAGATACTGTTGGCTTGATGATAAATTATAATTTCACCGATAACTTTTCATTAGAAGTGAAAGCAGGTATTCCTCCCAAAGTAGATATCAAAGGCAAGGGTGATATTTATGCACCTTTAACAGGTAAAGCTGAGACAATTTTAGGAACAATTGGTCTAAAGCAAGACATTCATATTACCGACCTCTCCCAAGGCGATAAAGCTGCATCTGCGCGTGCCTGGCTACCAGCTGTAGAACTTCATTACCAATTTGGCAAGTCAGGTGTCAATAAATTTCGCCCCTATGTCGGGGCTGGTGTTATGTATGCATACTTTAACTCATTAAAAATCAATCCTGCGATTGAATCAGATCTTATTGCAGCAGGTCATATGATCCAGAATATCCATGATGATAAAGCTGGCGCTGCCTTAGATGGTAAAACTTCATCAGCAGATCCCGTTGTTAAACTGAAAGCGACGGATACCTTTGCCCCGATTGTAACTGTAGGTGCAACTTATGATTTCAAACCGAATTGGTTTGCTGTTGGCTCCGTTTCTTATTCAAAAATGAATAATGAGGCAAAAATTTATGTTACTGACCGAAATACAGGTAAAGAGTTGATTCGTGCAAATACTAAAATCGACATTGATCCACTCATCACTTATGTTGGTATCGGCTACCGCTTCTAGTCTTTGCTTTTTATCAAAGCAGCTTCGGCTGCTTTTTTTGTGATCGCTATGTTTTTAATTAAACCGTATAAAAATGATGCACCATTTAAAAACAACTCATTCAATATTGCCTTACAGTTGCTATCACATTTCCTGTTTTTAAATTTAAGAAACTACCCACTCGGAATCTATAACAATAGAATAATTAATTTTCGCGATTTAAATTAGAATTTTAAATTGTTCTTTTGGTTAAATATTTTTATTGGCACAACCCTTGCATACTTCATAACATACAGAATCAATGTCGATTCAAAAAAATTTGTTGGCGGCCAATGATGTCCGTTCTGTTCGGTTTGTAAGCATAAACGTTTGGCTTACAGAGTAATATTTCGTTCAGTTCAGGGGAAGGCTATGTCTTCAAAAACGAGTCTAGATGCAAAGAAAGCAACTGAAATAAAATTATTTAGCTTCGCAACACCTGCAATGCGTGCATTCCATATGACATGGTTGGCATTCTTTGTTTGTTTTTTCGCATGGTTTGCCTGCGCTCCGCTAATGCCTGTAATTGCGGGTGAATTTAATTTAACCAAAGCCCAAATTGCAAACATCAATATTGCAGCTGTTGCAATCACCATCGTTATCCGCCTCATTGTCGGTCCGCTCTGTGACAAATATGGACCACGCAAGACCTATACCGCCCTATTGATTCTCGGCAGTATTCCTGTGTTTGGTGTTGCTGCTGCCAATACCTATGAATCCTTTTTATTTTTCCGTCTTTTAATTGGGGCGATTGGGGCAAGTTTCGTAATTACCCAATACCATACCAGCGTCATGTTCGCACCAAATGTTGTTGGTACTGCCAATGCCGCTGCGGCAGGTTGGGGAAATGCTGGTGGCGGTGCAACGCAAGCGATCATGCCACTCATTCTAGGTGCCATCATCATGTTTGGTGTTGAGCAAGCAATGGGCTGGCGTATCGCACTACTTGTTCCAGGAATCATGATGGTAGTCGTGGGTATACTTTACTGGAAACTGACACAAGATAGTCCTCAAGGCAACTTCAAAGAATTAAGAGAACAAGGTATAGAAGCTGGCAATATTAAAAAAGGTGGTACAGCTATTTTAATGCAGGCCGCTCGTAATTACCGTGTTTGGGTTTTATTTACCGCTTATGCAGCATGTTTTGGCATCGAGATCTTCATTCATAATATTGCCGCAATGTACTATGTTGACCATTTTAATATGGGCTTGAAAGAAGCTGGACTTACTGCTGGAATTTTCGGCCTACTCGCACTATTTGCTCGCGCATTGGGTGGTATCGTTTCTGATAAAGTAGCTGCCAATAAAGGGTTGGATGGACGTACGCGGATATTATTCTTACTGATCTTGGGTGAAGGGTTATTCCTCATCATTTTCTCCCAAATGAATACTGTCATACTTGCTGTACTTGCCATGACCGTTTTTGCACTATTTACTCATATGGCATGTGGTGCGACTTATGCACTCGTACCATTTATTGATCGTGACGCGCTTGGAGGTGTGGCTGGCATTATTGGTGCAGGCGGTAATGTTGGTGCTGTCGCCGCAGGATTCCTTCTCAAAGGTTTACTTGACATCCAAACTTGTCTCATGATCTTAGGCTGTCTCGTCACTGTTGCCGCATTCAGTGTCATTCTGATTCGCTTCTCAGTCGAACATAAAGAAAAAGAACAACAACTGTTTGAGCAAGCTTTGCTTGAACGTAACTCAACTGCTTAATTTAACGCTGCTCTAAGGGATGTGCTTATTCACACATCCCTCCTAGCCACTTATATCTAATTTTAACTCTAGGGGAAATATGATGAAAATCATTTCAATTTCTTTGATCGCACTCGGCTGTATTTCTACAACACATCTACTTGCTAATAGCGATTTTTTGACAAACACCAAGCTTTCACTCGATAGCCGCTTACGTTTCGAAATGGTTGATCAAGACAACCCATTAAAGAAAGCTGAAGCTGCTACTTTGCGGATACGCCCTGCACTGCAAACGGGTACATGGCAAGGCTTGAGTATATATGCACAGGGCGAGGCAAACATCGAACTCAATGATCGCTTTAATAGCACTCGAAACAATGAAACCACCTATAGCACCGTTCCTGATCCCAAAAACTTAGATCTTAATCAGTTATATTTAAATTATAACAGTTCCAAGTTTGATGCTCGATTAGGTCGGCAAGTTATCAATCTAGATAATCAACGTTTTATTGGCTCCGTTGGTTGGCGTCAAAATGAACAAAGTTACGATGCAATTAGCTTCAATTTTAAAGCTGATCCAAAACTCCAGCTCTACTATGCTTATATTGAACAGGTAAACACAATTTTTGGTAGTGAAACAGCTAAACCCATTGCATTAAAAGCCCAAGACGGCAAACAGGATAGTCAAATCCATTTAGCACAAATTAAATACAGTTATAGCCCTCAGCTTAATGCTGTAGTTTATGGCTATTTTCTTGACTTTGAAGACCTCAATGCTTGGTCAAATCAAAGCTATGGTCTTCGTTTAACAGGGAAGCACAAAAACTTTCGTTATAGTGCTGAATATGCAAAACAACAGGACTATGCAGATCAACCATTAACTTACGATACGGATTATTATGCATTAGAACTTGGCTACCAAGTTTCTGGACAAGCACCTCTTGGTGAAGTTGCAATTGGTTACGAAGTTCTAGGTAGTGATAACGGTAAAATTGCTTTTCAAACTCCACTTGCAACTAAACATCGCTTCAATGGTTGGAGTGATCTGTTTTTAAATACACCAGCCAATGGTCTATGTGATCTTTATATAAGCTCAAGTTTTAATATATTCAGTAAAGGTAAATTAACAACAGAGCTACATCATTACCAAAGTGATATAAAAGGATTAAACTATGGCCAAGAATTTTCTCTTTCCTATGGTCAAGCATTACCAATCAAGGGCTTGTCTGGATTAGCAAAATTTTCAAGTTATCAGGCTGAAGATTTTGGTGTCGATACCGAAAAGCTTTGGTTACAGTTGGATTATAAATTTTAAAAAATTTTTATTCCTGATTCAATGGATTGAATTGGATTACATCAAAACTTTGACAGTTGTCATCAAATTATCAAATTTGGATGATTTAATAAAAAATAAAAAGCCTATAAAAGCGCAAAAAGCCTGTTGATCGATAAGATCAACAGGCTTTTTTCTTAAGGATGAATTAATCAACCAGTCCTAATTTAAAGCGCTACTGCCCTTTCGGTAGCGGAATATATTGAGATTGAGTATTTTGTTGAACTTTTCGTTCCCCAACCTTCACTTCTAACTTCTGTTGCTTGCCGTCGCGCTCAACAACAACATCAATCATGCTCTCAGGTGCTTGCAATGCAACATAATTAATTAAATGAGAAGCTGACGAAATCTGCTCATCATTGACTTGAACAATGGTATCACCACGTTTGACACCGGCTTGATCAGCTGGACCACCACGTAAGACATCTGCAACCAAAACACCAATCGGTTTTGCAGTGAGTACATTTTCATCTAAATTGTTTGGAATTAGACTAATTCCCAACCAACCACGGACAACACGCCCATCTTTTAGGATAGAGTTTAAAACTTGCTGACAAACCTTCGCAGGGATAGCAAAACCAATTCCAAGTGAACCGCCAGACTGTGAGAAAATCGCAGTATTTACGCCAATTAAATTACCTGCAACATCAATCAACGCCCCACCCGAATTACCTGGATTTATGGCAGCATCCGTTTGAATAAAATCTTCATAGGTGTTAATACCTAAATCTGATCGTCCTGTTGCAGAAATAATCCCTTGCGTAACAGTTTGCCCTACACCAAATGGATTACCAATCGCTAATACAACATCACCAACCTCATTACCACTAAGTTTAAACGGTAATACAGGAAGTTTATCCAACTCAATTTTGATCACAGCTAAATCTGTATCTGGATCTGTACCAATGACTTTCGCTTCTGCGCGACGGCCATCATATAACGCGACAACAATTTGCTCTGCTTGTGCAATCACATGGTTATTTGTCAAAATATAACCATCTGCACGCACGATTACGCCTGAACCTAAACTGTTTTCATTTTTAGGTTGCTGCGGAATCTGATTACCAAAAAATTCACGGAATACGGGATCATTTAAAAGCGGATGATTTGGTTGTTTGATTTTTTGAGTGGTAAAAATATTGACCACGGCAGGTGCTGCCACTTTAACCGCGGCATTGTAAGAAACTACCCCACCCATGCGATTTGTATCGACTAAGGGCTCGACCTTTTCTGCTGGCATTTTCACACCATCAGACGCTATTGTTGGTTTCGGCTGATGTGATTTTTGCCAAGCGAGAAAGCTGAATATAACGACAATGAGTAATACCCAAGGTAACCATGTAAATGCACGGCGCACGTTTATTATCCTCTAGGCGAAATTATGTTATGAACAAATTATTAAATCTGTTTTAAGAACAGGAAATTTCCATCATTGTAATGTAAATTACTTAAAAACAATGCAAAAGTTAAAAAAGTTTTGTCTAGCTTTAGTTACATTAAAAAGTATGTTTTTATTGACAGCTATAAAATGTAAATCATTTGAGGAATTCTATGGCAAATTTGCATGACATAGTGCAATGGTGTAATCAAACTTTAAAGTCGAATGAATTTAAAGACTACGCACCAAATGGCTTACAAATCGAAGGCAAGCCTGAAGTCAATAAAATTGTATGTGCTGTGACTGCATCTGAAAGTGCTATTGATGCTGCAATTGCACTACAAGCCGATGCTTTATTGGTTCATCATGGCTATTTTTGGAAAGGCGAGCCCTATCCAATCACAGGAATGCGTGGCAATCGTATCAAAAAACTCATTCAAAACAATATTTCACTGATAGCCTATCATCTACCTTTAGACGCTCACCCGACCTTAGGGAATAATGCAGCAATTGCCAATTTGATTGGTTTACAAAACATAGAAGCTTTAGATCCAACAGAAAGACATCCAATCGGAAATATTGGTTATTTAGAACATGCGATAAGTCCTGAACAGTTCAAAGAAAAGCTACAAACAATTTTTGACTTTTCTATTCTTCATCTGCCTTGTAGTAAATCTGCTATCCAAAAAGTAGGTTTCTGTACAGGCGGGGCTCAAGACTTTATCGAAAAAGCTGCGTTGGAAGATTGTGATGCTTATATCTCTGGTGAAGTGAGCGAGCGCACTTTTTATCAAGCTAAAGAACTGGATGTCCATTATTTTGCATGTGGACACCATGCCACAGAACGTTACGGTGTACAGCGTTTAGCTCAAGCGATTGCAAATCAATTTTCGATTAAAACTGAGTATTTTGAACTCAACAATCCGATTTAACCCAATCCATCTTCTGAGTGGAGTGAAATGCTTTTCACTCCTTTCCCTCGTCTTCTTATAACTGTATCTATTCATATTGAGTTATTGAAGTCATAAGGACTTCTATTGACAACCCTTCTAGCTCTTTCATATACGCTAAGAATCGAATACGTCTTCACTTTGCTACACCAACTTAATCCTCAATATAACCAATCATAAATAAAATTTATTTTTTATCTCTTCATCTATAGATAAAAGCAAATTAAAAGATATTGATTCTCATTTACTTTTAAATGAATAATGAAAGCGCTTCACTTTATACCAATAAAATCATTTTGATTAAAAGGAATCAAACACATGGCTTATTCTCTACCAGCACTACCTTATGCTTACGATGCACTTGAACCCAATATTGATACCAAAACAATGGAAATTCACCATAGTAAACATCATCAGACCTACATCAATAATATTAATGGTGCCATTGAAGGTACAGAATGGGAAAAACTCCCAGTAGAAGAATTGGTTGCAAAAGTGAATGAATTCCCTGCCAACCTTAAAAACATGGCAATCAACAATGCAGGAGGCCATGCCAATCACTCACTATTTTGGACAGTCATGAGTCCACAAGGTGGCGGCAAACCCACAGGGCCTGTTGCAGACGCAATTGATCAACAACTTGGTGGTTTTGATGCTTTTAAAGATGCTTTTACCAAGGCTGCAATTAGTCGTTTTGGTAGCGGTTGGGCATGGCTCAGCGTTACCCCTGAGCATAAACTGATAGTAGAAAGTAGCGCGAATCAAGACTCACCATTGATGTATGGCAATACGCCTATTCTGGGCTTAGATGTATGGGAACATGCATATTATTTGAAATACCAAAACCGCCGTCCTGAATATATTGCTGCGTTTTACAATGTTGTAAATTGGGATGAAGTGAATCGTCGTTATCATGATGCATTACAAACTAAAGCTCAGTAATTTTCTTGGTCAATTAACTTAAATCTACACCTCTAAAAAACGGGTTAGAGCCTTTTAGAACGTTCACTAAACGAACTAAAGACTCTAATCATTGTTGTATCGTATATGTCTCATAAAGAAATTTTTTGCATATTTTGTGTATTAAAAGACTGCCCTATTGTCCATAGAATCATTTACAATAAAGGCACTTGATGTAAAACCCAGCAAATTTGCAAGGAATGAAACATGACAACCATTACTTTACCTGCACTTCCATATGGCTATGATGATTTAGCGCCACACATCACTCGCGAAACTTTAGAATATCATCACGATAAGCATCATAATACATATGTTGTTAACTTGAACAACTTAATCAAAGGGACTGACCTTGAAGGTAAAACTTTAGAGGAAATCATCAAAGCGTCTGCTGGTGATGCATCTAAAGCAGGTATCTTCAACAATGCTGCACAAGTATGGAACCACACATTCTACTGGAACAGCATGAAGCCAAATGGTGGTGGTAAACCAACTGGCGCGATTGCAGCTAAAATCGATGAAGCTTTTGGTAGCTACGAAAAATTTGCAGAAGAATTTACTGCTGCTGCAACAACTCAATTTGGTTCAGGTTGGGCTTGGTTAGTAGCTGATGAAGTAAATGGTAAATTATCAATTACTAAAACTGCCAATGCAGACACACCACTTGCTCATGGTCAAATTGCAGTATTGACGATTGATGTTTGGGAACATGCTTACTACATCGATTTCCGTAACTTACGTCCTAAATACATCGCAACTTTCTTAGAAAGCTTAGTGAACTGGGACTATGCAAATGCAAAACTTGCAGGTCAACCAGCAGGCGTTGAGAAATAATCTTTTATTTCTTGCATAAAAACTGCCCACCTCGGGCAGTTTTTTTATGAATAAAATCCGAAAAGAATATTTATCAAGCAAACGATTCATTTTATTTACTATTCTTGTTGACGCATGAATATTTCATGCCTAAAATGCGCATCAGATTCTCCAATAGCTCAGTCGGTAGAGCGACGGACTGTTAATCCGCAGGTCCCTGGTTCGAGCCCAGGTTGGAGAGCCAAGCTAATCTCCCATAGCTCAGTCGGTAGAGCGACGGACTGTTAATCCGCAGGTCCCTGGTTCGAGCCCAGGTGGGAGAGCCAAATTCTTAAGTGAATAGCTTGACCGTTAAAAGTGACATGCATAAAATGCATATCCAGATTCTCCCATAGCTCAGTCGGTAGAGCGACGGACTGTTAATCCGCAGGTCCCTGGTTCGAGCCCAGGTGGGAGAGCCAAGATTCTAAAAACCCACTCCTTTCGAGTGGGTTTTTTATTGACACCTGATCTAAAATGTTTGAATCCAGTCAGCTCATATTTTTAATTATTGGCAGTATTAGTGCCCTACTATTATTAGTCAGTTGCTTACGCCCATACTTTTTTAAACAACAGTTTTTTGCTCGCCCTGTCATCACCAGCTTTGAATCACAAATGTTTTTAAGGTTGCAGCAGGCTTTTCCACAACATCATATTTTGGCGCAGGTTGCTTTTAGTGCATTAATTACCAGTGATCATTACAAGATTCGAAGCCGCTTTAATCGTAAAGTCACAGACTTTGTAATTTTAGACAAAGATATGCAAGTGATTGCAATTATAGAGTTAGATGATCCTAGCCATATAGGTAAAGAATTAGAAGACAAAAAGCGTGATCACATGTTGCAACAAGCAGGTTATTTAGTACAACGTTATACGCAAATTCCATCTATAAAGCAGTTACAGATGGATATTCGCTAAACTAAACTGATTGAGAATTATTTTTCCAAAGTTGCAGCTTCTTGCTCTGCATTTTTTTGTTGCTCAAATCTTTTTGCTATTTCAGCACGTTGCTGCTCATATTCTCTTTTAGTTTTAGCATCACTTTTCGCCGCTAGAAAGGCCATGCCAACGATAAAAATTGGAATCAACAACCCCAACCCCATCAAAACCCATGGTACAGATCTTTTTTCAACAGCATTTTGACTCATAGCCGATTCCAAAAAGTAATATTTCAAACGAGGCGACACTATAACAAAAAAAGAGCCTCAATAAAGAGACTCTTTTACTAATCAATGAGCTATTGGGCTGGCATATTTTGCTTAATAAACTGTACTAGCTCCCCACTCTCGTTTGCTGCAAGAATTGCTCCAGTATGTGATCCATTCACAACAGGATTAGCAGGACTTGGTACAATATCAACAGCCTTTAAAGCCACATCTGTTCCAGAATTATACATTGCTTTGTATAGTGCTTCTGTAATTACATATGGAACGTTGGTATCGTATACACCTTGGATAATATAAATAGGCTTATCCAATTTCTTGGTTGTTGGCTGACTATAGTCAGTTAAAAATTTTTGAATCGTAGCATCTTTCTGAAATGCTTCAGCATTTATACCCGGATACTCCGTTACCTTAGCTGTTGGATTTTCTTCAATATAAGCTTGAATATCTTCTTTATAAACCCCCACCAGTTCAGATAAACATTCTTGCTTTGCTAAACCAGCGATTTCTTTAGCCTTATCACTACCAAACATTGTTTGATAATTGAATGAAGGCTCGTAAGCCGTAATCCCCACGCCAGCCAAAGCAGCATAAGACAACAAAGTTGCATACGTCTCAATCGCAGCAGACTGCGGCAATAAGTTAATTGCTGTTGGAGCCACTTCCAAAATTATTTTACCCAAACTTGATGCTGGTGCTCCTGCAATTGCCCCTTTATAAGTCGCATCATTATTTGCATATTCAGCTATTCCCAAGGATGCTTGCCCGCCTTGTGATTGCCCTACAGACATCCATGAGCCTTGTAATTGATTACCATAGTGCTCTTTAGCTGCTTTAACCGCATATAATGCTGAACGTGCTTGGCTTGGAATGTTCAGATAAGGATGCTCACCCTCTCCGCCTAAACCTTCATAATCTGGCGCAACAATTACATATCCCTGCTCTAACAAATTCTTTGCTGTATAGTTTTTAAAATTAGCATTTAATGGTGTATTGGTTGGTGCACATTTATCTGCAACCCCCAAAGTTCCATGAGCCCACACTACAACTCGATAACCATCTTTAGGTTTTGCGATTTTTGGAAACAATACCAAAGCAGAAGTTTCAACCGTCTTCCCCAATACATTTGGCATCTTATAGTTCATTACTTTGATTGAACTAGCCGCACTTAAATCAACCAAGCCTTCCGACTCATAGGTGTAAGATGCTTCAGAAACAAAAGATTTACTATTCTGATCAACTTTTGAGTTTGAATCTTTATCATCATTACATGCTGATAAAAATAATGCTGAAATAGAGAATGTTACCGCCAAAGCAATATTTGACCGTTTCATAAAATATCCTTTTAGTCTTTGTCATTTTTTTGTGCATGAAACTACATGCGGTTCTATTAAGGCATAAAAAAAGTGCCCTGCATAGGACACTTTTCAACTAATAAGTCATTTTAAAATATGAAGCTTAAAAAAATTCCAATAAAAATTATCATTCCAGCCCAACGATTGTGACGGAATGCCCAAAAACAAATCTGAGGGTCACGATCTTTAGTTTTTAATGCTTGATATACAAAATCTATTGCGACAACAAACAATGCAAGCAGACCAAAAGGTATAAGTAGGTTTTCTAAATATAGTGCTGCGCCTATCAAAACCAAGCTTAGGGCCTGAAGTAAACCAATGATTTGGATATCATAACGACCGAATAAAATTGCGGTAGATTTCACACCAATTTTCAAATCATATTCACGATCAGTTATGGCATATTGCGTATCATATGCAACCGTCCATGCCAAATTACCAAAATATAATAACCAACATATTAAATCAGGTGTTTGCCCGACAGCCGTATAAGCCATGGGAATAGACCACGAGAAAGCAGCACCTAAAAACACTTGAGGCAAGTGAGTATAGCGTTTCATAAAAGGATAAATAAACGCTAGAAACAATGCACCAAATGACCAATAAAACGTTTCAATTGGTAAGAAAAATAACAAACAGGCGCTAGCGGCAACTAAAGCTAAAAAAACAAATACAGCCTCTCTCGCTCGAATCACACCTGTCGCTAGCGGTCGAGTTTTTGTACGCTCAACATGAGCATCCACTTTACGGTCTGCAAAATCATTAATCGCACAGCCTGCAGCCCGCATAAACAAAACCCCTAGCGACATCACGAGCAGTATTTTTAAATCAGGAATTCCTTTGGATGCAACCCACAAGGCCCACATCGTTGGCCAAAACACTAATTCTGTACCAATGGGTTTATCAAAACGACATAAATAATAATAGGCTTCTAAACGCTGTCGCCATGTAGTTTGTTGCACCATATCCATGCGAATCCTTAGAGTCAATGCTGTTCAATAAACTGTTCAAATCTAGGCAGGAAAGTTTCCTGTACGATAAATTTACACCCATGCCAAGTATAACAACTTTGCCGCGCCCAACCCTCTTCGGTATAAATAATTCGTCTTTCACAGACAGGATTCGTACGTTGAAATAGAAACCAACCAATTGGCTTATTTCGGATGTATTTAAATATTCTGGCTTTTTTTTGTAGGCTGAGAATCGGAAAAATACTCTTTGCTTTCACCCAAGCTTGTGACTCAGAGCCATAAAGATATGTTTCTCTCACCCATGCAATATGATGTGCAGGCATATTCATCCATTTGCTATCAGCAAATGCTAAACGCTGATAATGCTCTCTAATACGCTCAACATGAAACTCACCACCACCGAGATCTGTAAGTTGCTGAGTAAGTGAACCTGATGCATACAACCATTTTTTTAATGCAGTAGGAATATCTTTTCCTTTTATTCTACTAGGTTGTATATTTCGCATGCTTAACTCACTAAAAACATCGCGACTAGTTTACATGAATTTTTTCGTAATAATGTATGAAATTCAATTTCTATCAACAGCATAAAAAAACTCGCCGAAGCGAGTTTTTTTATTTGGGATGTATTACAGGCTGTAGTACATATCAAATTCAACTGGGTGAGTAGTCGTGTTAAGACGACGTACATCTTCAGTTTTAAGTTCGATATATGCATCAAGCATTTCTTTAGTGAACACACCGCCTTTCAACAAGAACTCGTGATCAGCTTTAAGCGCTTCAAGAGCCATATCTAAGCTATGAGCAACTGTTGGGATTTTTGCTTCTTCTTCAGGAGGAAGATCATATAAGTTCTTATCAGCAGCTTCACCTGGGTGGATCTTGTTTTGGATACCATCAAGACCAGCCATCAACAATGCCGCAAAACCTAAGTATGGGTTCATCATTGGATCAGGGAAACGAGCTTCGATACGCTTACCTTTAGGGCTTGAAACGTATGGAATACGGATAGATGCAGAACGGTTACGTGCTGAGTAAGCAAGCATGATTGGTGCTTCGTAGTGAGGAACCAAACGCTTATAAGAGTTTGTAGATGGGTTAGTAATCGCATTCAATGCACGCGCGTGCTTGATTACACCACCAATGAAGAACAATGCCATTTCAGATAAACCAGCATATTCATCACCAGCAAACAAGTTCTTGCCATCTTTAGAGATAGACATGTGAACGTGCATACCAGAACCGTTATCACCTACCATTGGCTTAGGCATGAAAGTTGCTGTTTTGCCATATTGGTGAGCAACGTTCCAAACAGCATATTTGAACTGTTGAACTTCGTCTGCTTTACGAACCATTGTATTGAAGCTCACACCAATTTCTAATTGGCAAGATGCAACTTCGTGGTGATGTACTTCTACACGACCAGGTCCCATGATGTCTTCGATACGTGCACACATTTCAGCACGCATGTCTTGATGAGAATCAACTGGAGGAACTGGGAAGTAACCACCCTTAACACGAGGACGGTGACCTGAGTTACCAGCTTCGAAATCTTTGCCAGTAGACCAAGCTGCTTCTTCAGCGATCAGCGTATGACGAGCGCCAGACATGTCGATGTCCCACTTCACTTCGTCAAAAACAAAGAATTCTGGTTCTGGACCAAAGAATGCAGTATCACCGATACCAGTAGATTTTAAGTATTCTTCTGCACGACGAGCAATCGAACGTGGGTCACGCTCGTAACCTTGGCCAGTAGATGGCTCAATTACGTCACAAGTCACAACAACTGTAGGCTCAGCAAAGAACGGGTCAAGGAAACCTGTTTCAGCGTCTGGACGTAAGATCATGTCCGAAGCTTCAATGCCTTTCCAACCAGAGATTGAAGAACCATCAAACATTTTACCGTCTTCAAATGTATCTTCATCAATTGTATCTGCTGGGTAAGTTACATGTTGCTCTTTACCCTTAGTATCAGTAAAGCGAAAATCGACCCATTTTGCGCCACTTTCTTTGATGAGTTGAAGGACCTTGTTCGCCATGCTCATTTGCTCCAATGAAATTTATATGCACTTGTTAAGTGCGTGTTAGCTGTTGGTTTATAATAAGCAATTACCATACCAACAAATTTAAAGCATACTTAAAACATTGAAATTCTTTGTAGAAAAAATATTTTAAGCTCCATGTCCTATGTCTATTCGCATGTCTGCAATCGCAAATGCACCATATTCACACATTTATATTTTAAGCCGTCCCTAAAAAAGGCTTATTGAACCAAAATAGTGCAATACATGTAACAAAGAACTATTGTAGTGCTATTTATGCCACGTATCGTTTGCATAAAATTGACTTTTTATATCATTCTTTTCAACATCAATCCAATCAATTCATTTAGACTTTTGATTCACTTGTTGCTTATTTTGACAAAGTATTCAATTTGAAATAATTCTTGTGGTTTTTTAAGAGTTTTTTTTAATTAATTAATTTTTTGATTTTCCTATCTGCCTGAAATATTCAGCATTGACCATCGGTTTTTGGTATGATGATTTCCCACTATCTTGATCACCCTCCATACTTAGACATTGTTGGTGGCTGAACATTGATACCGAGATTATTTTTTAGAATTCAATCGCACAAAAGTGCTTATTTTCAAAAAGGTTATAATCATGCTTCTAATGATTGACAACTATGACAGCTTTACTTACAACATCGTTCAATACTTTGGTGAATTGAATCAAGAAGTAAAAGTTGTTCGTAATGATCAAGTCACATTAGAGGATATTGAGCGATGGCAGCCGAAATACCTCGTTATTGGTCCTGGTCCATGCTCACCAAGTGAAGCAGGAATTTCAATTCCTGCAATCAACCACTTTGCAGGAAAAATACCTTTACTCGGTGTATGTTTAGGTCATCAAGCGATTGGTCAAGCATTTGGTGGTAACATCATACGTGCCAAAACAGTGATGCATGGTCGTTTGTCTGATATGCACCATAGTGATAAAGGAATTTTTAGCCACCTTCCTTCTCCATTTGCAGCAACGCGTTATCACTCTCTTGTGATCGAACAAGAAAGCTTACCAGAATGCCTAGAAGTGACGTGTTGGACCAACCAAGCCGATGGCACGATTGAAGAGATTATGGGTGTTAAGCACAAAACCCTCCCTGTTGAAGGTGTTCAGTTCCATCCTGAATCTATCTTGAGCCAACACGGGCATCAAATTTTCAAAAATTTCTTAGATATCTATGCTTAAAACTGTAAAAGAATTTCGTGCATAAGTCTGACAGCCTATTCATCTTGAATAGGCTGTTTTAATTTTAAACATCTAAAAACAATAAACAACTACTCTCTATCAATAATTTTTTATATTTTAAAATTAACATACTGCCTGTATTAACTTAGAACAAATCATTCTATTTCAATAATTAATGTATTTTTCACATTAAAAAAGAAAATTAATTAAAGCCATCACCAAGCGTCTAAAAAGTGCTTTTTAATTTTTTCGATTAACTATAGTCATAGGAATGATTAAGCTTTCAGGGTAACACGATGCTAAAATTAAAATCATTATTTATAGCTTCTGGCTCCCTGAATCATCTATCAGGACACCTCTTGTGAATACACTCGTTTTATTGAATATTCTTGTTTTTATCTTGCTTTTGGCTGGATTATTTTTTACCAATCGCCATGACTGGAGTCTAGCCAAAAAAGTATTGATCGGAATGCTGATTGGTATCATTTTCGGTTTAGGTCTCAAAACCATTTACGGTGAAGGCACTGTACTCGATCAATCGGTGGCATGGTTCAACATCGTTGGTAATGGTTATGTACAACTGTTACAGATGGTGGTTATGCCACTTATTTTCATCTCGATTTTAAGTGCTGTTGTTAAACTACATCAGACCACCTCATTGGGAAAAATCAGCATTTTAGTGATTGGTATTTTACTCTTCACCACAGCGATCGCTGCCTTTGTAGGAATCAGCGTTACCAATCTCTTTGGTTTAACAGCAGAAGGTTTGGTCCAAGGCGTTCGTGAAACAGAACGTTTAGCGGCGATTGAAAGCCAGTATATTGGACAAGTTGCCAATCTCGATATTCCGAAGCTGCTGCTTTCATTATTTCCGCAGAATCCATTTGCGGATTTAACAGGTGTTCGCCCTACCGCAATCATTAGTGTGGTTATTTTTTCTGCGTTCTTAGGTGTTGCAGCCTTAAAGCTCATGGAGAAAGACAAAATTAATGGGGAGCGAATTCGACACGGGATCGAGGCATTACAAGCATTAATTATCAGTCTAGTTCGCTTAGTTATGCAATTCACGCCTTATGGTGTACTTGCATTGATGACCAAAATGGTGGTAACGGCAAACCTCGCCGACATCATCAAACTCGGTGAATTTGTAATCGCCTCTTATTTGGGGCTGATCATCATGCTTCTGGTACATGCACTGATTCTATTGTTTATACGCGTTAACCCAATCGACTTTTTCAAAAAAGCATTCCCTGTTTTAAGCTTTGCATTTATCAGCCGTTCTAGTGCAGCGAGTATTCCCTTAAATATAGAAACACAAACAAAGCAACTCGGTGTACCTGAAGGTATTGCCAGTTTTTCAGCTTCGTTTGGTGCGACCATTGGGCAAAATGGTTGTGCAGGCTTATATCCAGCGATGTTGGCGGTAATGGTTGCTCCCACTGTCGGTATTAACCCACTCGACCCCTTATGGATTGCACAATTGGTGATTATTGTGACACTCAGTTCTATTGGCGTAGCTGGTGTGGGTGGTGGTGCAACATTTGCAGCACTGATTGTTCTACCGATTATGGGACTTCCAGTTACACTGGTTGCCCTGCTCATTTCGATTGAACCACTGATTGATATGGGGCGTACTGCATTAAATGTAAATGGTTCAATGACTGCTGGTACCGCTACCAGTCAACTGCTTGGCGTGAGAGAACCAGTAGACGGTCAGCAATAACGTCATCAACTCTAATTCTAGTAAAAATGCCAATCGATATCGATTGGCATTTTTCATTTTGAAGATCAATAAAAAGATAGGTTTAAGATATTATTATTTTAAAATTTGAATTTCTTGTCCAAGTGAAATCAATCCGATCCCACGATGCAATGCATTTTGTCCCATCATGACTTTATTACCTTGCTTCCGATACGCCAGCATGGCTTGCATAACTTCAGGTTGTTTTTGGCTGGTTTTTAAATCAATCGTAGGAATAACACAACGAGAACATGGCTTAACCAAATCAAATTTAATTTCACCAATCTGAATCTGTTTCCAATGATCCTCAGCAAATGCTTCACAACCTGAAATCACAATATTAGGTCTAAACCGTTGCACATCTAATGGAAATCCAACTTTTTCAGCAAGAAATTCTACCGAAGCCTCACCAATAATTAGAAAAGGAAAACCATCAGCAAAACCAACGCGATCACCTTGCTGTGCATATTCCAAATCGACTTGTCGCAAGGTTCTCTGCGGCATAAAGACCAAACACGCTTCCCGCCCTAATATCTGACTGAACCATTGATTTACAGGATGATCTATACGGTTGCCTTGCAATTGATCTTGCCATACTGTGATCAGACGATCATCAACCTGTCCTTGTGCTTCCTCAAGACTTAAAGTTACCTCATCGCCTTGGAATTCAAAACGTACTTTCTCCGCAAATACCTTGACACTGATCTGTCCCATAATCGCGCACTGACGTTGAGTGATAAAACGTCCTTCATGATCAACTAGCATCCACCTACGATCCCATTTTGGTCCAAAAGAATCGATTTCCATCTCAGTTAGTGCGTTACCACGTAATGATTTGACTGGATAATGAAAAAATTGACTCACATGCACGATGAAATACCTTTAAGAACAGTTAGAATAATTAAAAAACAATGAAGCAGGGTTATGACAAATATCTTTTTATAATGATTCAAAATTATAACAACTAAACTAAAGTTTAGCAGCCATGCCGTTTTATGTCTGAACAAGTAAGTGAAATATCAACCTACCCTATAAAATCTAAACTATTTTCTGATAACATAACGCCTGACGTATGTAAGTCAGTAGTCATGAATACCGTCATTCACCACATTCCTTCAAAACATTAGAGCATGAATGCTATATCCAAATTATGAATATTCAACAGGCACTTAATCACATTACAAAAAATATCCATTTGACTCAAACACAAATGGAAGATGTCATGCGAAGTATCATGCAAGGCGAAGCAACCGATGCTCAGATTGGCGCATTGATGATGGGCCTACGTATGAAAGGTGAAAGCATTGATGAGATCACCGCAGCAGCACGGATCATGCGAGAGTTTGCAATCAAGATTGATGTGAGTGATATCCCTCATCTTGTGGATATTGTGGGAACAGGTGGAGACGGACAAAATTTATTTAATGTTTCTACAGCCTCAAGCTTTGTGATTGCCGCCGCTGGCGCAACGATTGCAAAGCATGGTAATCGTGGTGTTTCAAGTAAATCTGGATCATCGGATGTACTTGAAAAAATGGGCATTCAACTTGATTTAGACATGCAACAAACTGAACGCTGCATTCGTGAAATGGGTGTGGGTTTTCTGTTTGCACCGAATCACCATAAAGCCATGAAGTATGCTGTTGCACCACGTCGTGAGCTTGGGATTCGAAGCATTTTCAATTTACTCGGTCCGTTAACCAACCCTGCAGGCGTGAATCGATTCGTGATTGGCGTATTTTCAGATGAGCTTTGTCGCCCTATTGCGGAAGTTCTGAAACAACTCGGTGCTGTCCATGTATTGGTTGTACATTCAAGAGATGGCCTAGATGAAATCAGTCTCGCTGCGCCTACAGCCGTAGCTGAATTAAAAGATGGCGAAATCACAGAGTGGACACTCACCCCTGATGATGTTGGCATTCCATCACAAACACTGACAGGTTTAGTCGTCAGCAGTTCTGAAGAAAGCTTAAAATTGATTAAAGATGCTTTGGGTCGTGATAAATCTGAAATCGGTGAAAAAGCTGCAAATATGATCGCGCTGAATGCAGCCGCAGGCATATATGTTGCTGGTCTTACCAACACCTACAAACAAGCAGTTGAACTGGCTCAAGATATTCTTTACGGCGGTCAAGCCCTAGAAAAAATGAGTATTTTGGCTGAATTTACCAAAACATTGAAACAATATCAGGCAGACTAAGGATTTCTCATGATCGATATTCAAAATACCATTCTCGGTAAAATTGTTGACCGCAAACATGAGGAACTTGCTGCACGTTTAAAACAACGTAGCTTGCATGATGTTGAACAATGGGCAAAAGAAGCAACACCTGTTCGTGGTTTTGCCAAGGCTTTGCAGCATAAACGTCCTGCTGTGATTGCTGAAATTAAAAAAGCCTCTCCATCTAAAGGCATCATTCGTGCAGACTTTAATCCTGCTGAAATTGCTCAACAATATGAACAAGCAGGTGCAGCATGTCTCTCTGTTCTGACCGATGTAGATTTCTTCCAAGGTGCAGATGAAAATATTGCGATTGCACGCAACCACTGTGCCCTGCCTGCATTACGTAAAGATTTCTTGATTGATCCCTATAATGTCGTTGAAGCAAGAGCTTTACATGCCGATTGTATTTTATTAATCGTGGCATGTTTATCGGATCAACAGCTCGAGGAAATGTCAAAAACTGCATTTGAACATCAACTAGATGTATTGGTTGAAGTGCATGATGAAGCTGAACTCGAACGTGCGTTAAAGCTTTCTGAGCAATGTATTTTGGGTGTGAATAACCGTAATTTAAAAACTTTTGATGTGGATTTAAATACATCCTTGCGTTTGAAAAAATTACTACCTACTTCTCGTGTTTTGGTCACTGAGAGTGGAATTGCCACGCCTGCTGATGTTGAAATGATGCAAGCTAATGATATTCATACTTTCCTTGTTGGTGAAAGTTTTATGAAACAGCCTCGTCCTGATGTGGCATTTGGTGAATTGTTCGGGAAGCCTGAGCAAGTTTAAGTTTTAATGGTTCAGGGTAAAGATTCTTGCCCTGATCCTTAAACATTACACAACACAATGAATAGCAGTAAAGATAAACACTCATAATAAATAATATTTAACATTAAGTGATGATCCAAATAAATAAGAAGCTATCTTTTATTTTTAACACCTCATAATATCTTTTAAATTTAATATCTATAGGAGAAAATTTTGAGTATCCATTTTGAACGTTTAAACCATATTGACATCAAAGATATTATTGAAATAAACACGAATGAACGTGTGCTTGAACAAATGCCTTTAGCACAAGATATTGTTTTCGACCACCAACAATGCATTGCTTGGGTGAAGGCTAAAGAAAAGCATTGGGATGAATACGGTTATGGTATTTGGGCATTCTTGCTTGGCGATAATTTTGTTGGTTGGGGAGGACTACAGTTTGAAAATGGTGATCCAGATTTAGCTTTAGTTCTGCATCCACGATATTGGGGGCTTGGCAAGAAAATTTTCAAGCAAATTGTTAATATAGCCTTTAATGAATATAAATTTAACTCCATCACGATTTTGCTCCCACCTTCAAGAAATAAACTAAAAGCGATTTATTTATTAGGGTTCAAATTTGATGGTGAAGTCACAATAGATAATCAACTTTTTATCCGATATAGATTATATAAGCCCAACTGAATAAAGTAGACTACATACAATTAAGTCAATATTTTAACTTAGATTTTTGATTTTCTCTCAAATGTAATATTAACCTCCATGAATGTATTTAGTTCAAATTCCAGTAGATTCGGACTATAATTTTACACCTCTCTCGTATCTTGCATATTTCCATAAAATTATGAGTAAACATGATTCATCGCTTTCTAAAGATCAGTTTAATTTACTGAAAGCCTTTAAAAAGCAGATCTCAAATCCTCAATCCAGCAAACTTAGTCAACAAGCTGAGTCAAAAAAAGCTCAGGCGGTTGAAGAAGAATTGGAAGATACCGAGCTTTTTAAAAAAGCACTGTCGGGTGTAAAACCGATTGATAATGGCAATATCGCACAGCTTCGGACTAAACCTTCAAAGAAAGTAGATGCCCAAATTTTGGCAAAGCGCGCAGCAGCAGAAGGTGGTGCTGAGCAAGAACTTACTGAGATTTCGGATACTCAAGCGATTTTAAATCCTGTGGCAAGCCAAGCTGCTCTTAGTTATCGCATTGCGACACTACAGCACAAAGTATTTGAAGATTTAAAAGCAGGTAAAATTCGCTGGTTTGAAGCAGTGGATTTACACGGTTGTACCGTTGAACAAGCACGCGCAGCGGTTTTGCAAATCATTCAGATGGCTAAAGACGAAAATCAAAATGTCATCAAAATCGTACATGGAAAAGGCCCGGAAGCGATTTTAAAAACCTATGTAAACGGTTGGCTCAGACAACACCGTGATGTACTGGCATTTGTCAGCGCCCCTGAAAACCAAGGTGGTACTGGCGCAGTTTTAGTACTATTAAAACGTGCAGAAAAGAACCCAAAGTACAAACAATAATCGGTACTTAGATCAAAGTTAATTTTTCTAGCGGTTTTCTGATACAATTCCCGTTTTGTTCAACCCACCTAAGTGAACATTGTTATGTCTATGCAGCAATCGTACGCAAATATCTTAACTGCCGTTGGTGAAGATCTTACTCGCCCAGGTCTACAAGATACACCTATGCGTGCGGCTAAAGCTTTCTCATTTTTAACTTCTGGCTATAGCAAAACGCTTGCTGAAGTGACAAATAGTGCTGTCTTTCCATCCGATAACCATGAAATGGTATTGGTTAAAAATATCGAATTTTATTCACTTTGTGAGCATCACCTGCTTCCATTTTATGGGCGTGTGCATATTGCCTACTTGCCTGAAGGTCAGGTTCTCGGTTTATCAAAATTTGCACGTATTACTGAAATGTTTGCACGTCGTTTACAGATTCAGGAAAATTTAACTCAGCAAATTGCCGAAGCGGTTGCAGAAGTCACTCAAGCGCGTGGTGTAGCTGTAGTGATCGACTCAGCGCATATGTGCATGATGATGCGTGGTGTTGGCAAACAGGAGTCAACCACACGTACCGTTTCTTTTGTCGGTGATTTTAAAACAGACAAAGATGCACGTCGTGAATTTTTAAGTGCCGTTCCAGAAAGTTATTAAGCTGAGCATTAATCATGTCATCTCTTCACTTAGCAGGTTTTGGTGAATTATCTCAACCTGAAGCGAGTATTGATTACCCACGTCCCGATCGTCTGGTCACGGGAAATCCAAAACGCCTGACTTATAGTCTATATGAGCATCCTCATATGGATTGTGGAATTTGGCAGTGTGAGGTGGGAGCTTGGAATATCCAGTTTGCGGACAATAAACAAGAGTTCTTTCAAGTCATTGAAGGTGTCGTGCGAATCCACGATGCCAAAACAGCTTCATTTGTTGAAGTGACTGCTGGAAATGCAGGCATTATTCCTCCTGCATTTGTAGGTACATTTGAAGTGGTTGAAACAGTTAAAAAATACTATGTAATTGTTGAAGTGTAAGCATCCCTAAGGATCACACTTCAACAATTATCTTTTTAAAAGAAACGAATAAAAGCCATACCCAATTTATTCCAGTCTTTATGATCTTGTTGTTCATATTTCCAATTTAAGCGGATGGCGTTATTGGCATTTAAACTGTACTGAACTTGTGTTCCTACCCTCAGTCCCCATTGATTTTGATCTTCCCAGTACGGTAGCTCGACTTGCAATAGGCTATTGACTTGATTGGTCCACTGATTCATACACCCAAGTGTTGGCCCTACCCCTATCCGCCAACCTTTTTCAAGTGCTTTACCACCCTGTAAATGCCCTTGTACTTGTGCATAACACAAGTGTTTACGATCATCATCCGCTAAACTGTAGCCCACTTGCATATTTAAATTCATGACGCCATGTTGGGATTGATCTGTAAAATCACCTTGCTCAATCGCCTCTTGTTTCCAACCTAAATTAAAACCCCAAGTTAAAGGCGCTTTAAAGGGTTGAATTGGATTATATGAATTAACAGCGAGCAAATCTAAATGCTCAAGTTTAAGTTTATCCTCTCGATATTGCAGCGCACCATTTAGAAAAAGTAATTGAGTTCCTAAACGATAACCACCCGATGGATCAATTAAGTCGTGATAAGCTTGACGATGACCGAGCTCAATAAAGGTTTTGCCCTGCACCTCTCCAACGTTCACAGAAATATTTCGAGCATGATGTCCTTCAACAGGCTGGATCGAAGGTCTTTGTGGTTCTTGACGTTGCTTATCTATCTGAATCTGACTACGCTTTGCGAGTAACTGGCGCAAATGTATAGGTGCAAAATCAGCATCGGCTTTATGACTAATATATTTTAGATATAAATCATCATAAGCCATTTCAAGAATTTTGGCTTGATCGCGCATTTCATAAGGTTGCAAAATTTCAGACACTTGCTCTATCGGTGTGAATGCAACTTTGTGAGCAACTTTTGCCAAACTGTTTCCATGTTGTTTTGCTTGAGACAATAACTGTGTTTCTAATGCTGGACGATAAACAACTTCTTTTACTAATTTCTGCTGATCGACCGCTTTAAGTGTCTCAATTGGAATCGCTGCATAATTAAATTGAGCTTTTAGATTAAGATTTGGGCGGACTAAGTCAATTAGCCCGAGTAAACGATAGGCACAGTTATCACTCACAAAATAGTAAGGGAAACTTACATGTTGCATTTCCCAAATATGCTCAACTAAGAATCGTGTTTCTTCTGGTGTCAAATTGAGCTCATATTCCCATAAATCACGACTTTCAAAATCACCATATTCTTTTACTTTACGGTAATATGGCATCAAAGAATATTCGCCGGGATATTGACCAGTTAGACCCTTCCATGCATAAGACCAATTGTCTTGATTATTTACCGTTGCTGCATAATTAATTGCATAAGAGACTAAGTTTAATTGTTGTTGATCTTTGGGATCTAAACGCAATAAGGTGTGTCCAAACATAGAGCTCGGATTCCCCATAAAATCAGTTGCATAGATCAAGGTTGCTTTATGAGGATTAATTTGATTGATCCATTCATCGAATTCAGGACAATTCACCGCTGGAAGCTGTTTTGAGTCGATGTTTAACTGTTGTATCAACCAACGACTTCGTGCAGGAAATTTACAACGAATGGATTGATTATCATCAGATGCTATAAATAAGGCCTGAATATCTGCTTTCAATTCATTGAGTAAGTTTATCTGTCCATCATTGGCATAAAAATATCCTGTATATGTGACTTCGCTTTTTTTGGCCTGCTCAGCATACATTAAACGCTGCCACGTAATATGTTGGTCTAATTTTTTCTGTTCAGCAAGTTGCTGGTAATTATTGATATTTGGCTCAATCGCGGCATGTGCAATATGAGATAAAAAAACAGTAATCGCAAAAGTTAAAAATTTCATTCAGCAACAAATATTTTAAATATAATTCAGATTAGGTATAAGAAAACCCTGTCACAGGGACAGGGTTTTTAAATGCGATAGATTAAACGTAAGCTTTTAATACATCATCATTTGACATTACGTTTTGTAAAGAATCCAAAACTTGGAGTGTGTTTTGGTTTTTGCTTGAATAAATCTCAGCAAAGTTTGCTTTAGAAACTGCAAAGAAACGTGCTTTGTCTTCAGATTTAATTTGCATAAGTTCAGCAAGGACATTTAAGCTTTCGCCTTGACCAACTGCCATATCACGCGCCAAAGATTCAGAGTTTTCATTGGTGAACTGAACCACTTGTGCAGTCACTGTTCCACCTTGACGGCAGCCCAATGTACCAAAAGTAATACCGAGTAATTGGTTAGTAAAAATACCGTTGGTCGTTGCAGCAAGGATTTTAGGACCCACACCTTTTTTACCTGCCCATACTTGTGTACCAACACCACAACCTACATCATTATCAGCCATTGCGACAGTTGAACCAGCAGCGAGTAATGCAGCTAATGCAATTTTTTTTAACATCGGAAAAGTCTCCAGTATCAATTATTCTTTAGTATTTGTTATTACTAATGTGCTGTGACATCTCACAGACACAGATTAAAATAGCGAGGTTCAGGTTTTTTAGCAAATAAAATTTTTAATATTACTGAAATATTAATAAATCAACGTTTGAATATCTATATTATCCATTATACAAACTGAAAAAATGTATTAATGTAATTTCCAAACTCCTTTTCGATCACGAACACCTAATATTTTAAGTACAAGTACTAAACTCAATAACAATAATAGATACCAAGAGCCTAATTTACCCCATCCAACCATATGCCAAGCATCGACTTGACTTGGATATAGCCAAATTTTGTAAAAGGTACTGATATTTTCAGCAACCCAAATGATAAATGCGAGCAATAATAAAATTGGCAACATCGGGACATTGAAACGGTGTTGCTTTAGTTGGAAATATATTTTCGTTTTCCAAAAGATAATCACACTCCAAATAAACAGCCCTATACGAATATCTGGAATGAAAAATTTTGTCATAAAGTTGAGATAAGACAAGACTGCCAATAACAACATATTGCTAAAAGTGGGCAGGTTTTCAAAAGAAACTTGATAAAGTCGTAAAGAACGTGCAAAGAAACTTCCCACGGCTGAATACATAAAGCCAGCAAATAAAGGAACTGTCAGTAATTTAAATACTGCAGGCTGTGGATACTGCCAAGAAGCAATTGCAGGGTGCGTAAGAAATATTTCCATCCCCATTGCAAGGATATGAAATAAAGCAATCACTTTTGCTTCTGCCCATGATTCCAACTTTAAATAGATCAAACAAACTTGGATAATCAATGCATAAAATAACAAATAGTCATAACGAAAAAAGCCATAATATTCATGGCTTCCCATCGGTGCTGTGACTGCGAAAGCAATTAAAAGTAATATACCAAATAAGGCAGCAGAAGCTGCCTTAGTCATGAAATCGAGTGAGATTAAAAATAACGGCACAAAATAAACCTTTCAAAAATGATTAGGATTTGATGGCATTTCAGCCTCTAATCATTTAACCCAAATATTTCGCACTGTATTCATGCACTGTATCAACAAAAATCTTGGGTTGAGCAGGATCAACCCACTGTGTGATTCCATGACCTAGATTTGCAATATAGCCTGTCTTTTCACCATTTTGATATGCATCATCAAGCATCGCTTTAACAGATTTCTCAATAGAAGCAGCAGAGCCATAAAGTACCGCAGGATCTAAGTTTCCTTGCAAGGCTGCACGACCAGCAACAACATCACGAGCTGTATACAACGGTGTTGTCCAGTCAAGACCAAAAGCATCAGCACCTGTCGTTAACATAGTTTCCAGCCATTGTCCCCCACCTTTGGTGAAAACGATAATTGGAATACGACGTCCATCTTTTTCACGTTGAAGCCCAGCAATAATCTTGGTCATATAATTCAATGAAAATTCAACATACTCACGATGCGCAAGTGCGCCACCCCAACTATCAAAAATTTGGATTGCCTGAGCACCCGCATCAATTTGTGCATTTAAATAATCAATGACTGAATCTGCAAGGTGATCAAGCAATGCATGTAGCACTTCAGGTTGTGCGTACATCATTTGCTTGGTAAAACGAAATTCTTTACTCGATCCACCTTCAATCATGTAGGTTGCCAAAGTCCATGGACTACCAGAAAAACCAATCAATGGTACTTGTCCATTTAAAGCAGATCGAATTGTTGAGACAGCATTCATTACATAAGCAAGATCAGACTTTGCATTTAATTTAGGTAAATTCGCGACATCTTGTTCAGTACGCACTGTTTTATGAAACTTCGGACCTTCACCTGTTTCAAAATATAAGCCTAAACCCAAAGCATCTGGTACAGTTAAAATATCTGAAAATAAAATTGCAGCATCAAGTGCATAACGGCGTAAAGGCTGTAATGTCACTTCACAAGCAAAATCCGTATTTTTACATAAAGAAAGAAAATCCCCTGCCTCTGCACGAGTTTCTCGATATTCTGGCAAATAACGCCCTGCTTGACGCATCATCCATACTGGCGTGGTGTCTACAGGTTCACGTAGCAAAGCTCGTAAGAAACGATCATTTTTCAACGTTGTCATTACCAATCTCTATAATCTTTCATGTGAAAGGCATGATAACAAAAATCACCTAAGATATATAACCACGTATACCGTTGATCCATTTTGATGACGAAAAAATTGTCTGGTCACAAAATTGCTACTGCAAGCTTGAGTATTTTCTGTAATACTTGCAAAGTCTTATATCTCAATATGAATAATTCTTAAGGTTGAATTACATGTTTGTTCGCTCATTACTCGCTATGAGTTTAAGTTGTATTCTTGCTAATGTTGCTTTTGCTGCGCCAACAACTGAGCAACCATTAAAACCGCAAAAAATTTCCGCAGTCCAAGATCCGATTGATCCTTTGGCAATTGATTATACCGCATCAAGCAGTAGTGCTGTTTCTTCTGCTGCATCTGAGCCACAGCTTAGCCCAAATCCAGCAGCCAATGTTGCTCAAACAATAGAAAACACGCCTGAAGTACCTGTAACAGCTGCACCAGCACGCGAAGCTACGCTAGACACAGCGACAACAGCGACTAAAACACCATCTCAAGCGCCTGAAGTTCCTGCATCTTGGACTATGGATGCAATTAATTCGGCTGAATGGTATGAAGACATGCCTAGACGCCAGTTACCTGTGTATGCGCGTGCTCATGTTATGTTGAATAACGCACATGCTTCACCAGGTGCAATCGATGGTTCGAATGGTCAAAACACGTTAAAAGCAATTGCATCATTTCAACAGATGAATGGTTTAACACCTACAGGACAACTCACCAAAGAAACGTGGGATGCCTTAGTAGCGAAACAAACTAAACCTGCTTATGTTGAATATACAATTACAGAAGCGGACCTCAAAGGTCCCTATGCTGAATCAATTCCAACAGACTATGCCTTACAAGCGAAAATGAAAGGATTGTATTACACCCGCGTAACTGAAATGTTAGGTGAAAAGTTCCATATGGATGAGCGTTTTCTAAGACAGCTTAATCCTAGAGCAAACTTTAACAAGGTGGGTGAAAAAATTGTTGTAGCCAATGTCCGTAATGATTTACCTGAAGATATTCATTTAATCGTTGCACACAAAGGTGCAAAACAACTGTATTTATTTAACAGTCGCAATCAAATGATCGCTTCGTTTCCTGCAACAATTGGCAGTACAAGCACTCCTTCTCCAACAGGTACTTACAAAGTAACTGGTGTTGCTAAAAACCCATGGTATAGCTACTCACCATCTAACTTTGTCCAAGGTAAAAACCTTAAACCATTGTCACTGCCACCGGGTCCAAATGGCCCTGTAGGTAACATTTGGATTGGTCTGAGCAAAAAATCATTCGGCATCCACGGTACTCCAAATCCATCAATGATCTCTAAAAATGCTTCACATGGTTGTATTCGTCTAACCAACTGGGACGCAAATGATCTTGGTAATAAAGTACGTGCTGGTGTAACAGTTCGCTTCTTAGAATAATTTGTATCATCCAAAAATATTAAAAAAACCGAATATCAACACTGATATTCGGTTTTTTATTTTTGTAGATGCTCTTGAAGATTAGGTAAAGGCTGATAATAAATCTGATTACGTCCCAATTGCTTTGCTCTATAGAGTGCTTTATCTGCCGTATCAATGAGCAGCTCTTGGCTAATCGCTCGATTACCGTTGAATACGGTGATACCTAAACTGATCGTCACATGATTAGATACCAAGGACTTTGCATGTGGAATCATCAACCGATCAATTGCACGATAAATATTTGTAGCTACAGCATATGCACCTTGTGCAGGTGTTTCAGGTAAAAGTACCACAAACTCCTCCCCACCATAACGTGCAATAAAATCCATATGTCGAATGGAACCTTTGATTGTCTTGGCAATCTCAGAGATCGCATGATCGCCCATTTGATGTCCATAAAAATCGTTATAGTTTTTAAAATAATCAATATCAATAAATAACACAGCCAGTGGTTTTTGTTCTTGGCATGCTAAGTCATAATAATATATACACATCTCTTCAAAAGTACGGCGATTGGAAACATTGGTTAGATCGTCATGTTGGCTTAAATGTAAAAGTTCTGAAGCCTGCAAGCGTAATATTTTCTCATCAATCTCAGAAATTTTTGATTTTATAAAAATCCGACGCTCTTTCGAAGTCAACATCACGCTAATCGAAAACCCCAACAAAATACTGCCAATAAAGGTTCGACCAATCATCAATAAATCATAAGAAACATCAAATAAATAGAGGAAAAATAGAATAACGATTGCCGCACAAGTTCCTATGATCAGCATATGTAATGGTTTAATACCGCTAAGAATAAAACCAAGCATATACAGAAAAGCAATCAACACCATTGCCTGATTTTGAAGTACGACATTGGATACACTCATCATCAAAATAGATGTAAAAACAATTGTACAAAAAACCAGTGTGCAGACTGCTGGATAAAATAGGCGGCTAAACTTTCTGAATCGAGCGAATGCCCAAAATAGAAATAAAGCCAAACCAACGACAATCAAACTGAGTATGCTATATACAAAGTCTGAGAGAAAATCTTCAGTGCCTTGGATGACGATATAGTTAGACGGTAAAATCAGCAGAACAAAAATCGTATAAGTAATTACGCCCTGACCAAAAAACTGAATGGCGTTGATACGTGTCCGCTCAAGATTAAACTTCCAAAAATCATGTTCTAATTTTGGAGGTAAAGCATGATGTGTCCGTCCTGATTTAAAATGCTGAGCAACAAGCTGTTCAAGTGCTTCTTTGGACCTCCTTAACTGCTCAAGATCATATTGATTTTCCATCCTTTTTACTCTTCTTATAATTCGGCATCCTTATGCCGCATAAAAATAACACAAATTCTCATTTTGTCATGAACTTTACTTAACCACTTATCCGTAATTGTAGTTACCATTTTCACACTTTATGCATTATTATTTGTATTATTTTTAAGTTTGAAGTGCACCTTGAATACACTTACTCTTTTACAACCCGATGATTGGCACGCACACCTGCGTGATGGTTTAGCTTTAAAACGTACAGTTCCTGATTTAGCAAAACAATTTGCCCGCGTAATTTGTATGCCAAATTTGGTTCCACCTGTCAAAACTGTGGATGAAGCTTTAGCGTATCGTGAGCGTATTCTTGCCCATGTTCCAGAAGGTCTTCATTTTGATCCACGTATGGTGCTGTATTTTACTGATCACACCTCTCCTGATGAAGTTCGAAAAATCAAAGCATCTGATCATGTCAATGCCATCAAACTTTATCCTGCTGGGGCAACAACAAACTCCGATAGTGGTGTAAGTGACATTCGCAAAGTTTATGCGGTGATTGAACAGCTTGAAGAGCATCAAGTTCCATTGTTATTACATGGTGAAGTAACTCACAACCATGTTGATATCTTTGATCGTGAAAAAAGATTTTTAGACGAAATTCTCTCACCACTACTCAAACAATTTCCAAAACTTAAAATCGTACTTGAACATATCACAACCAGCGATGCAGCAAATTTTGTTCTTGAACAAGATCGTAATGTTGCCGCAACGATTACTCCCCAACATCTATTGTTTAACCGTAATGATATGTTGGTAGGAGGCGTGAAACCGCATTTTTATTGCTTACCAATTTTAAAACGTCAAACACACCAAACAACTTTATTGGAAGTGGCAACGAGCGGCAGTCCGAAATTCTTCTTAGGTACAGATAGTGCTCCACATGCACAAAATGCTAAAGAGAATGCATGTGGCTGTGCAGGTTGCTATAGCGCACCAAATGCGATTGAACTATATGCTCAAGCTTTTGATCAAGTAGGCAAGTTAGAACGTTTAGAAGGCTTCGCCAGCATATTTGGTGCTGACTTCTACGGTTTACCACGTAATACGTCAACCATTACCTTGGTCAAAGAAGAACACACCGTCGCTGAGTCTTTTGATTACCTAGAAGACCAAAAAATTATTCCACTTCATGCAGGCAAAACACTGCAATGGAGAAAAGTGTGACAGAAGAAAACAAAGCTCCCGTAATTGGTCAGCGTTTTCGTGGTTTTTTACCTGTTGTTGTTGATGTAGAAACAGCAGGTTTCAACTGCCAAACTGATGCCCTACTTGAAATCGCCTGTATTCCAATTGTCTATGATGAACATGGACAATTTGTACCGGGTCCCTCATTTCAGGCGCATATCAACCCTTTTGAAGGGGCTAATCTAGACCGTCGCTCACTCGACTTTATTGGTATTGACCCATTTAACCCTATGCGCGTTGCAATGGCTGAAGATGAGCGTTCAGCATTACGCCGTATTTTCAAATCACTCAATGAAATACGAAAAGCGCAACATTGCACACATGCGGTATTGGTTGGTCATAATGCTCACTTTGATCTTGGTTTCCTACAAGCCGCGATTGCGCGTTCTGGCACTAAAAATCAGAATCCATTTCATAGCTTTTCAGTCTTTGATACGGTGACACTGAGTGCGGTCATGTTTGGTCAAACAGTTTTAGCAAGAGCATGTATTCAAGCGGGTATTGAGTTTGATGGTAAAGAAGCACACTCTGCTCTGTACGATACTCAAAAGACGGCTGAACTGTTTTGCTATATTTTGAACAAACTGTCTCCTCACCTTCTTGACAGTTTGGTGACAGAACCCTAATATACACCCACCTCAAGAAGTCCCTATCGTCTAGAGGCCTAGGACATCGCCCTTTCACGGCGGTAACCGGGGTTCGAATCCCCGTAGGGACGCCAAATTCAAAAAAGCCACTGCATCATACCGACAGTGGCTTTTTTATTTATAAAAAATTAAAAAGGACTCCGAAGAGTCCCAAATACTATGCTGATTTTCGAGAATTCACGCGCCCTTTGACCACCGCTTTAATATTCCCTTTTGCATAATTTAAGAATACCAGTAATGGTGATAATTTAGGATTTGGTTTTTTGCCCTGTCCAATCGCTTTGAACTGTGCTGCATACCAAATGATTTCCATAATTGCCATTTTATCGACAAAAGGAATACCCGTTTTAATTTGATTTACGGCGTAGCGCACGTCATGCCCTGCGATCAAACGATCAGTTAAATCTGTTTCAACGGCCAGTGGACGAGCAATACCAATAAAGTCACATGCACCACTTTCAAGCGCAGCATTCATCCCTTCTACAGTGCGGAAACCACCAGTAACCATCAACTTACAAGACACGTGCTGACGTATTTTCTCAGCAAACTCCAAGAAATAAGCTTCACGTGCAATCGTGCTTGCTTTTCGTTTCTCTGCTTTCGCACCTGCCATCGCTGGCGCTTCATAAGTACCACCTGAAATTTCAATGATATCAATGCCAGCGGCATCAATAGACTTAAATACATTGATCACATCTTCTTCGGTGATTCCTCCACGCTGGAAATCGGCAGAGTTGAGTTTTACAGAAATAATAAAATCATCAGATGTCGCTGCACGAACAGCTTTATAAATCTCTAACAAGAAACGCATACGATTCTCGATAGAACCACCCCACTCGTCAGTACGCTTGTTGGTCAGTGGTGATAAAAATTGACTGATCAAATAGCCATGAGCACCATGTAACTGCACGCCTTCAAAACCAGCTTTCTCACAGATTGCAGCAGCTGTTGCAAAGCGTTGAATAATATCTAAGATTTCGTCATGTCTGAGTTCACGAGGCGTACCAAACATTGTGGCTAACATTGGACTAAAAGGAACAGCTGATGGCGCAACAGTTTCTTTATTTAATCCCTTAGGACATTGACGACCTGGATGAGACAATTGGATCAATTGCACCATACCGTATTTTTTACCTACCGCAGCCCATTGCTGTAATTTAGCCAAATCGCGTTCGGTTTCGATAGCAACAACACCAGGTTCATTCTTTGCAGCAATGTTGACCATGACATTGCCCGTAATCGCACAACCCAAACCACCTTTCGCCCATGCCTCATACAAACCAATATGCAACTCATTCGGCTGTCCATCATGGTTGGCTAATGCTTCACTCATCGCCCCTTTGATGATGCGATTTTTAAATGTCGTATTACGAATCTTAATACTGTCTGCGATCTGACTCATGGTCATCCTCTGCTATCCCAATTAGGGCTTATACCCTAACTTCATCTAATTATTCATGTGGTCAAATAACCTTCCTATAATTTGACAATACCATATGTCAATTTAATTACAAGACTAGTACTGACTTGCGGCAATCAACTGACGGGTATATTCAGTTTGAGGTTGTGAAAAAAGTAGCTCAGTAGTTTGATATTCCAAAAGTTTTGCGTGTCTTAGCACCATCACCTTTTGGCAAATCGCTTTGATGACTTGTAAGTCATGACTGATAAAAATATAACTAATTTGCTCTTGTTGTTGCAGTCGTCTCAACAACTTTACAATCGCCCGCTGTGTTGTGCGATCCAATGCTGAAGTCGGCTCATCCAAGATCATCAATTTCGGCTGTAAAACTAGAGCGCGTGCCAAAGCAACGCGTTGCCGTTGCCCACCAGAAAGCTCATGCGGATATCGACTTTTAAAGTCTATCGGCAATTCCACTTTTTCCAACGTCTTTTCAATCTGTTGATCTACCAGTGCTTGATCCAATACTTTCAGTGCCAATCCTTCACCAATAATCTGCCCGATCGTCATACGTGGGTTCAAACTGCTAAATGGATCTTGAAACACAATCTGAAAATCTGCTCGCAAAGGGCGCAATCTTTTTTCATTCAGTTGATTCAAATCCTGCCCCAAGAAAACAATTTGCCCATCACTTTCAATCAAACGGGTAATTGCTAAGGCCAAAGTCGATTTCCCTGATCCACTTTCTCCTACAACGCCTAGAGACTCTCCTTGCTCTAACCTCAAACTCAATGGCTCAACTGCGGTAAAATAATCTTTTACGCGATTCAGCAGCCCTTGTTTAATTGGAAATCTTACGGCTAATTGTTCTAATTGAAGAATAACCTGTCCCTCTACATATGGGATGGCTTGGCCAAAATCATGATCCAATAAATGTTGTGTATAATTCGCTTGAGGTCGGGTAAAAATTTCCGTGATCGCACCCTGCTCTTCTACTTTTCCCTTATTCATGACAATGACATGATCTGCATAGCGCTTAACAAGATTCAAGTCGTGACTGATCAGAATCATTGCCATATTACGTTGTTGCTGTAACTGTTTAAGCAAGTTTAAAATCTGTGTTTGTAAAGTTACATCCAGTGCTGTTGTCGGCTCATCGGCGATCAGAATGTCTGGCTCAAGTGCCAATGCCATAGCAATCATCACGCGCTGTCTTTGCCCACCAGACAACTCATGGGGATAACGACGTAATTTTTGTTCAGGTTCGGGTATGCCCACATCATTTAATAAGGCAATGACCTTTTCTCTTACTTTTGTTTTTGGCCACCCCTGTAACGATAATGTTTCACCAATGATTTTCTCAACACGATGTAAAGGATTTAAAGCAGTCATTGGTTCTTGGAAAATCATGGCAATTTTTTGCCCACGAATTTGACGTAATGCGATTGAATCTAAAGCCAATAAGTCCTGATCGTTCAGACATGCTTGACCCTGAATATTTAAATGGCTCGGTAACAATCCGAGCAAGGCCAAACTGCTAACTGATTTCCCTGAACCACTCTCACCAACGATTGCGACTGTTTCACCCGCAGCTAAATCGAAACTCAATTGATCAACTAAAACTTGGCCTGTCTCTGTCGTAACAGTTAATTGTTTAACATTGAGTACATGATCTTTTTTTAAATCATTGTCTTGGATCGAATGCATCACGTGTTGCCTCCCCAATATAAATCAATAATGACAACACAATTGCGAGGGTAAAAAAGCCCGACAATGCCAACCAAGGTGCGTTTAAATTATTTTTCCCTTGTAGTAATAATTCACCAAGTGAAGCTGCATCTGGTGGCAAACCATAACCTAAAAAATCCAGTGCAGTTAATGCTGTAATATTCGCTGTCAACATAAATGGTAATTGCGACAAGCTTGAACTCATGGCATTCGGTAAAATATGTCGAAAAATAATTGTACGATCCCTAACGCCCAATGCTCGGGCAGCGCGCACATAATCAAAATTTCGCGCGCGTAAAAACTCTGCACGAACCAACCCCACTAAAGCTGTCCAGCCGAATAACAGCATAATCAGAAATAGCCAATATACATTGGGTGTAAACATACTCACGAGGATCATCACCATAAATAACATTGGCAATCCACCCCACACCTCAAGAATACGCTGTCCAAGCAAGTCGACCCAACCACCATAATAGCCCTGAACCGCTCCCACAATGATGCCTAAAACTGCGGCACAAATTGTCAAAGCAAAACCAAATAACAACGACACCCTCAAACCATACAGCACTCGCGCCAACACATCGCGCCCTTGATCATCCGTACCCAGCCAGTTTTGTGCTGTGGGTTTAGACGGGACAGGCACTGTCAATTCCAAATTTGGACTTTGGTATGAAAATGGAACAATCGGTGAAATCATCCAGCCATGTGCAGAGATTAACTCACGTACAGCAGGGTCTTGATAATCCGTTGCAGTCTCAAATACCCCACCATAAGTCGTCTCAGGGTAGTCTTTAAAAACAGGGAAATAAAAGCTATCTTGATATTTCACCAATAACGGCTTGTCATTGGCAATAAACTCTGCGGCCAGAGATAATATAAAAATAATGGTAAAAAGAATAAAACATCGGAAACCCAATTTATTTTTTTTAAAACGCGTTAAACGGCTTTTCATCACTGGTGACATTATTTGACTCCTCGTGAATCAAAGTTAATTCGAGGATCAATCACCTGATACAACACATCACTGATCAAACGTAAAATTAAACCAAGCAAGGTAAATAAAAATAACGTACCAAAAATCACAGGGTAATCACGCTGGACAATGGCCTCAAACCCCAATAGCCCCAGTCCATCTAAGTTAAAAATAATCTCGATGAATAAATTACCCACAAAGAAAATCCCCACCAATGCTTCAGGTAATCCTGCAATCACGATCAGCATGGCATTACGAAAAACATGTCCATATAACACGCGGTTTTCAGTCAATCCTTTTGAACGTGCTGCCAGTACGTATTGCTTATTTAATTCTTCCATAAAGGAATATTTTGTAAGGTAGGTTAAACCTGCGAATCCACCCAATACGATACTCAATAGTGGCAAGCTCATGTGCCAGAAGTAATCTTTAATTTTATCGAGCATGCTCAGTTGAGCGAAGTTTTCAGATACCAGCCCTTGTAGCGGGAACCACTGAAAATAACTCCCACCCGCAAAGAATACAATGAGCAATACCGCAAAGACAAAAGATGGAACAGCATAACCCACTGCCAATAACAACGAGGTCGATTTATCAAAGATTAAGCCATGCTGTTTGGCCTTGCGTATGCCAAGAGGTATAGACACTAGATAAATTAACAGCGTACTCCATAAACCCAACGAAATCGTCACAGGCATTTTTTCATAGAGCAATTGAGTAACAGGTTTATCTTTAAAGAAACTTGTCCCAAAATCAAAAGAAAGATAGCCCTTAAGCATCAACCAGAAGCGTTCTGGTGCAGACTTATCAAAGCCATACTGAGCTTTAATCTGCTCAACCATTTCTGCACTTAAGCCACGCGCACCTTGATACTGTGTCTGAGAACTTTGTGCAGTTTCCCCTCCAGATAAACCCACTCCCTGAAAACTTTGTGCCTGTTGGATTGCTTGTTCGACAGGTCCACCGGGTGCAATTTGGATCACTGCAAAATTAATCAACAAAATAAAAAACAAAGTTGGAATAATCAGTAATAGCCGTTTTAATATATATGTTCTCATCAATCTTATCCCTATTGTCCAGACTGATTATTTCCTACGTAAATATTGATCTACTTTCTTCGCTTTTTCAGCATCTACCCACCAGTAATCCAAACCAATAGATAATTTTGGTTTTTGCTTCGGTTGTTGGTACATATCCCAATATGCCAACCATATTTCAGGCTTACCATAAGTTGGAATATGATAATAACCTGCCCGCAATAAGCGATCCAATACCCGCGTATGTAATACAACCTGTTCACGATTTTCAGCAGCAATAATTTTTTGGATTACTTGATCAATGGCAGGATTTTTAATACCTGCAAAATTATAATTCCCTTCTTCATCAGCCGCTTTACTTCCCCAAAACTGAGCTTGTTCTTTCCCTGGTGTAATGGTTTGCGGTAAACGCATCGTGGTCATATCAAAATCACCACGACGCATTCTTTCTATATACTGTGGCACATCAACATGCCGAATATTTACCGTTATACCTAAACGCTTCAAATTGCGAACAAAAGGCATCAAAGTACGTTGTAAACCATCTTGATGAATTAGCAGTTCTATTTCAATGGGTTTACCCTGACGATCAAGTAAACGACCATTGCGAACCGAATACCCCGCATCTTGTAGGATTTGGCGAGCTGATAGTAGATTCTTCCGGTTGAAACCACTAGCATCTGATGCAGGAAATTTCCAATCAGCCAAAAAACCCTTTTGCATCAATGGGTTTAATTTTGATAAATAAGGATTGATGACCGAAAGCTCAGCGGATGATGGTCGTCCAACTGCAGCTAACTCACTATTTGCAAAATAACTCTGTAAACGTTGATATTGTCCATAAAACAAAGCCTTATTTTGCCACTCAAAATCGTAGGCATAACTCAAAGCTTTACGCAAATAGATATCATCTAAGGGTTTTCGCCTTGTATTAAATACAAAGCTCTGAAAATCTAGAGGCTTGGCTAAATTTGCATTATATTTTTTGATAAGTCCCGCTTGGACAGCAGGAAATTTATATTCGGTTACCCAGCGACGAGACGTATTCTCTTCATGCAGTGTGAACTGTCCAGATTTAAACCCTTCAAAGGTTACATCTAAATTACGATAGTACACATATCTAAGGCGATCAAAATTATAACGTCCACGATTGACAGGAAGGTCTTTACCCCAATAATTTGGATTTCGTTTATAGGTGATACTCCGCCCAGCATCAATCCGATCAATCAAATAAGGACCTGACCCTAAAATTGGTTGCATCGTTACACGGGTAAAATCTTTATTCTGCCAGTCTTTTTTGGAGTAAATCGGTAAACTTGCCACGATGAGTGGCATTTCTGCATTATCATCAGATCGAAAAGTAAATTTGACTTGATACTTAGATAAAACTTCTGTTTTTTCCAAATCAGACAAATACATCTTTAGTCCAGGATTGGCTTTTTGCTGATAGGTATCAAAAGTAAATTTAACATCTTCAGCAGTCAGCACATCACCGTTACTAAACCGAGCCTTAGGATTCAGATAGAAAATAACAAATTTAGGCTTATGTGGATCGTAGGTTGCCTTTTCTGCCAGCAATGGATACATGACATTCGGTTCGTCTAACGAAGAATCCATCAAGGTATCAAATAGATAATTGACTCCATCCGTTGAACTGCCTTTGCCATTCATACTATTCAGGTTATCAAAGGTTCCATTACTTGATTGGCTTAAGATTCCGCCTTTAGGTGCATCAACATTTGCATAAGGCATCACTTTTAAATGGGTGTACTGAGGCGTTGCATGTACTGCCAAAAAAGGCGTCGTTTGTTGAGCAGCCAAACTAAATTGACTACCCAACCCTAGACCAAATAAAAGGATGAGAGTTTGTGCTCTTCCATGAGACAAGTGCATATATATCCTTATAGATTTGGAACTTTAATCACGTCACCAATACGTAACTGTGTATTCGGAGCCAAGTCATTCATTTCAGCCAATGCTGTGGTTTGCATCCCATAGCGACTTGCCAACCCAATTAAAGTATCACCACGTTTAACACGATATTCAGTTACTGTTTTCGGGATCAAGATGGTTTGACCGCGCTGTAAACCTGTATTGGCACGCAGCTGGTTTAAGTCAGCAAGTTCACGGCCTGTCATTCCCAAACGGTTCGCAATACTATTTAAAGACTCACCTGCTTTCACGGTATATTGCTCAGTATTTGTATTGCGACTGCTTGTAGCAGCAGAATTATTTCTCGTTGGCTCCGCAGGTGCTGGCGCTTCAACACTTGCGACTTCACCTGTTAATTTCAGACGCTGTCCAATACGCACACCTGAAGTCGGTTTTAAACCATTCAAGTCAGCCAAGTAACTTACTTGTAAATTATATCGGCTGGCAATCGCATTCAAGCTATCTCCTGACTGAACCACATACTGATCTGGCACCGTTGAGCCAGCAGGAATCTTCAAACTTTGTCCAAGGCGAATACCACTATTGGCTTTTAAATTGTTTAACTCCGCCAACTCATTCAGTGTGATCTTTGATCGAGTAGCAATACTCGACAAGGTATCACCACGCTGCACCGTATAATTTTCTGTCTTGTAACTGGTTGATGCCGTAACATTTTCATGTTTTACAGTATTCTTGGTATTGGTTGTTTCTTCGGTCTGCCCCACTTCTTGTAATGGGACATTGATTCGCTGTCCAACCATCAAGCTACTTGTTGCCGACAATCCTTCAGTCAAATCTGCCAGTTCTTGATTTGACAACGCATAACGATCTGCAATGAGTTTCAAATACTCACCACGTTTAACCGTATATGATTTAGTCGCAACTTTTTGTGAGGTCGCAGCTTTTGCTTCAGTTGCACGAGCAGTTTGCTGTGATGTACGGGGATTATTCTTTGGTTCTTTTAAGGTTAATCGTTGACCGACCAACAATCCATCCGTAATAGATAAATTATTATAGTCCGCCAACTGTTTGATCGTTAAATCAAAACGACTGGCTAAACTAGTGAGACTATCACCAGACTGTACCACATAACTTTCTGGTTTAGTTTCTGTCGCTTTTGTAGTCTCAGCTTGTGGCTTTGCATCATATAAATATAAGCTCGTACCCACAAATAAAGTACCAGCAGGATCAATTTGATTCCACTTTGCGATATCACGCCAGTTCACACTATTTTTTTGGGCAATAACAGCCAACGTGTCACCTGGTTGTACCACATAAGTACTGCGCTTACCTTTTGGTGCGACGACAACTACTTCTGTATCTGTACTAATATAAGGTTTGCCTTGGTTACGTTTTGCATCTTCGCTATTGGCAGTAACTTTATCTTCAACTAGATTTCTTGGATAAGCAAAGCCTTTGCTTACTTCTTGTCCTTTTTCATCTGCTACAGATTGGCTAGTCTGAATCGCTGTTAACTTAATTTTTCCATCAAACGGATCGACGATCTCCGTACCCTTTGGTGCAATTGCCTTGATTTCAGCAACGACCTGATCTTTTTCAGCTTGTGTGGCTTGCGGCTCTAAAACTTGAGTAACTGATTTCTGCTGACCTTCGGCTTTCATGGCTGCAAGAATTTGCTCACGTTCTTTGCCCGAAATCGGTGGCTCGGTGCTTACTGGTTTTACATTGGCTGCTGGTGTAACCGCTACTGGAATACGTGGTGCGCTTGGAACATCTGCCGCTGCTGCAAAAGAAGCCAATGCATCAGACCCTCTTGGTGTAGAGATTCTAGTATTCGTCGTCGTTGAACTTGGACGAGTAGTGGTACTACTCGCCGTCATCGTTGGTGTTGTTTTTACTGTGGTGTTACTTGATGGTGCAGTCGTACTTGTCGTTGTACGAACTGTTGTACTTGTATTTGATGAAGTATTCATCGCTGGTGGTGGCGTTTTACTCGCCCAGAAACCACCAGATGATTTATTTGAACGAAGTCGAGCATCGATAGATGGGCTTAAATCTGCTGGGATCAAAATACGCATCGGGCTCGTTGGGTCCATCACTTCACCACGATGTGCAGGGTTCAATGCATATAACTCAGCACGACTTAGACCCGTGATTGTAGAAATTTCACTCAATGCCATAGGTCCAGATAATGACACCTCACGAAAGTGTGGACGATTCGCAATTGGAGGCAATGACACCCCGTACGCACTTGGATTTTTAATAATTTGTGCAACTGCCAAGAAGCGAGGCACATAGTTCATGGTTTCTTGTGGTAATTTTAATGACCAATAATCAGTCGGCAGACCTGCAGCACGATTTCGATTAATCGCTTGTTGTACACGACCAGGACCAGCGTTATAAGCAGCTAAAGCTAACTCCCAAGAACCAAACTGGTTGTATAAACTCCCAAGGAACTCGTAGGCAGCGCGTGTAGACTCCACCACATCACGGCGGCCATCATAAAGACTCGTTTGCTGTAAACCATAAATACGCCCCGTACTCGGGATAAACTGCCATAGACCTGCCGCAGCCGCACTACTTGTTGCCGCTGGATCATAAGAGCTTTCAATAACAGGTAACAAAGCTAATTCAGTTGGCATGCCACGACGTTCAGCTTCTTTAACAGTATGGTACAAATAGCGACTAGCACGTGCACTCAATCGATCCAAATACGGTTGTCGCGAAATAAACCAACCACGCTGAGCTTCAATACGCGAGTCCCAACGATTCAAATCCATTTTGAAACCCACAGTCATGCGCTTCCACACATCACCATGTTTCAACACGAGTAGACGATCACCTTCTACTGCACGCATATCTGTGGCAGATAACAGATCTTCAAGCGAGTCTAAGCTACTCGCATCTAAATAACCCGATCCAAGTTGCTTAGAAGATGAGGTTTTTGCAGAATGAGGTGTCGAAGAACAGCCCGTTGTAATTCCCAGCGCAGCTAAAGCAGAAGTGAGTACAGTGATTTTGAATAATGATGTTGCAGATGTACGCGACACCAATGTGCTCGATTTAGACATAAAATCTTCCAGTCAACTTACGCTAGTTTATTACTTTGATAGCCATTGTAGTAAAGCCTGCTACATAGACAAGGCAATAATTTAACGTGATTTGCATGGAAATGTTACAAGAAATTAAAAAACATGAGTTTTGTAACTCACAACATCTGATTTTAGCTTTACAATGCATGATATTCGAGGGAGTGCTAATATTCTCTTCGGCTATTTTTGCTGACTTTATTGCAAAATAGATCAAGTTTTTTACTCATATATTGTTTAGGTTCAAATATGTCACAAACAATCACTCTTTATGTTGATGGCGCATGCAAAGGCAATCCAGGCTTAGGTGGTTGGGGTGCATATATCATTACAGAACAAGAAGAACATAAACTGTTCGGTGGTGAAGCAGAAACAACGAACAACCGTATGGAGCTACAAGCTGCAATTGAAGGTATTTCTTTTTGCCCAATCGATGCACACCTTATCATTTGGACAGATTCTAATTATGTAAAACAAGGGATTACCGAATGGATTCATGGATGGAAGAAGAAAAACTGGAAGGATGTAAAAAACCCAGATCTTTGGAAAAAATTAGATGCTGTTTGCGCCAATCGTGATATCGAATGGAATTGGATCAAAGGTCATGCTGGTCATGCTGGCAATGAAATGGCGGATCAACTCGCAAACTTAGGGGCTGAACAAACTGCTCAACAACTCAAAGCATCAACACAGGCTAACGCTGATATAAAAAAGTCTGAAGCCGATTGGCTTTTGAATGATCCTTTGGGTTTAGACCTCGATACAGATGAAATGAATGATGAGTTAGATACTGAAAATGAGTCAGTGACTCTGCTAGATGAAGCTGAAGCAGAAAATCCAGTTCAAACTATGGAATCAGTGGTAACGAATCAACATCCACACATTGTTGTGACCGAAGCTAAATTAAAGTTGCAAGGCCCACGTCAACTTATCCTCGATACTGAAACCACGGGTTTCTATTATCAAGATGGTGATCGTATCATTGAGGTCGGAGCGATTGAGATGATCAATCGTAAACTCACGGGTAGTTCGATTCATATTTATATTAATCCAGAAAAACCTGTAGGCGACTCGGTTGATGTGCACGGTATCACTGATGAATTTCTACAAGACAAACCAAAGTATGCTGAAATTGCAGATGCCCTGTTTGCTTATTTAAAAGGTGCTGAAATCATTGCGCATAACGCAACATTCGATATGAACTTCCTCGATATGGAGTTTAAACGTGTTGGTTTACCTTTACTTTCAGAGGTATGTGAAGTTACAGATACCTTAGCACTCGCAAAGAATAAGCATCCTGGACAAAAGAATTCTTTGGATGCATTGGTTAGACGCTATGAGATCCCAGCACGAGATCGTACCTTCCATGGCGCATTACTCGATGCTGAAATTTTAGCCGATGTTTACCTTGCGATGACAGGTGGACAGGTTTCATTTGACATCGATGCATTATCTCAACATGAACAAAATCAAAATAAAACCACACGTCAACGTGTCCAAATTGACTTAGCTGTGATTCGTCCATCTGAACATGAGTTAAATGAACATGAGACGTGGGTCAAACAATTTGAAGAAAAACACGGAGAACCTTGCCTTTTCGCAAAATAAATTTTTGAATCAATGTCGCTTTTTATATTTCAAGCCTTCAAAGTTAAGTTATATTAACTGTAAGTGATTTAGACCTCCTCAAAAGGAGGTCCATGGATATAACAACTCAGGAAAGGTGTAGGTCATATGTCTTACCAAACCTCGATTCATTTCGACCCAACGGCATTATTAATAATAAAAAATGAAATCGACAATTCGATTAAATTGGTAGAAACAGCGGTCAATACCCTTGCCGAAGAACAAGCTTTACCCTTCGGAATAGATGATGCACTCAATCAGTTTGAGCAATGCACTCAGGTACTTGCACTGATTGATATGCCACATTTATCGCAAATTACCCAATACTCAAGTGAACTTATGCGTAAGATCATGGCCCAACCTCAACAAATTAAAACCAGTGATGTGGTTGCGTTGAGTGAAGGTACGACCATGCTGAAACGCTATATTGAGTTTATTTGTTTACGCGAAGTTAAAGTTCCTCAGTTCTTACTCGATACCTTGAATCGTTTAGAGCTAGCTTTGGGCAAGCCATTAACCAAAGAAGGTCAAACAATTCAGCCTCTACTGAGTCTGATTAGTCCTCGTTTTAATCTGCCACTTGCTCCAACACTAGAGAAATCTCAATACATCCATCAGCTTTATAAGTTATGTTTGCATAAACTGATTAAACAGACAGAAACTCCTCTTGATTTACAAGGCATTAAACTTGTAGGTGTTTATCTAGCTGGATTATCTACCGAGCTACCAAGTCAACAATATTGGCAATTAGTCAACGTTGCTTTAGGTTTAATTGATGAGCTTTCTATTACCGAAGCTCGGTTACGAACGCTTATTCAAATCGAAACCAATATTGCTAAGTTTTTAAACCAGCCGTCTACATATACAGCTGAACTCAGTGATCTTGCGGATGTATTATCGATTTGTATCAGCCAAGAAAACAATATTTCGCATCACATTCGTGATCAACTCAATATTGGTGACGAGTTACTGAGTGACACCCAGCTTCAAGTATTGAGTCGTCATCTTTATGGTCCAGACTATGAAACCATTCATACCGTTAGCCGATTGATGACGGATGAAATGGCCCAAATTCGTAATGAAATTGAGTACAACTACCAAAACATGTCCACAGAGAAAACTCAAGAGATTCAGCAAAAGCTCAATCAACTTGCCAATGTTTTCAAAGTTCTCAATTTAAATGAAGCTGCAAAAGAGATCACACAACAAGCTGAAAAACTAAGCCATTCTGATTTCCTGACCGACGCTAGTTCAGTTCAACAATTAATGAATGGTATTTTAGCTTCAATGAATTCAATTGGTATTTTAGAGCGCAATTATACCTCTAGCCGTCTACAGCTTCGTGTGAATAATCTACAAATCTCACTTGATCGTTTAGATGAAGCACATAAAGCTTTATTGACTGAAACGAAAACATTAATCGAGACGCTTACGCAGACTCTCAGCTTATATGCCCAAGATCCGACCTCACATAGCATTGAAGCTTTGCCTGACTATCTCAAAGAACTGTCAGGTGCAGCCCAATTCTTAGGTAGTACCGCACAACAAACTGCATTATTAGGTGCAGCAGATTTTGCTCAACACCGTCTTGCGCAGAACCAAGCATTAGATGCTGAACAAATCAATTGTCTACTCAATGTCGTAGCAGGTTTAGATTTGTTGGTGGATAACTTAAGGAATAAACAACCTGTATTGCAATCTATGTTTGATGTGGCATTATCAAATAGTCAGCAATTACAAACGATAGCAGCCTAATGTCTCAACGATCACTTGCTTATATTTTCCAACACCAAAAACTGTTAGTCGATGAAAATTTTCAACTGCCTAAAGTTGAAAAGTTAGCAAGTGATCTTCCCATACATCCAAATGATCATGTCATTGCACGTGACCTGTTAGAAGGCGAAATCATCCCGGAAGGCTTTCAACTTGTTCCTATCCGTGATTTGATTCAGACTTGGTCAACATCAGATTTCCTACAGGCCAGTCGCGCTGTACAACTGCTTGAATGGCGTCGTAATCATAAGTTCTGTAGTCACTGTGGTCATCGTACTGAAATTCATGCCAAAGAATATGCCATGATTTGTCCAGCTTGTGGTTATCATCAATATCCACGTGTTCAGCCTTGTATAATCACCATTATCACACGCGGTAGCAATGAAGTATTACTTGCTAAATCAGCCCATAACAAAGGCAATATGTATGGTTTAATCGCTGGTTTTGTAGAAGTTGGTGAAACTTTAGAAGAAGCAGTACAACGTGAAACGATGGAAGAAGTTGGCCTAAAGCTTAAAAATATAAGTTATATGTCTAGCCAACCTTGGCCATTCCCGAGCAATTTGATGATTGCCTTTCATGCTGAATATGAGTCTGGAGAGATCCAATTACAACTTGAAGAGATCAGTGATGCTCAGTTTTTTAAATTCGATCAGTTACCACAGATCCCATTTAAAGGAAGTATTGCTCATAGCATGATTATGCAGATGACTGAAAAAAGAAAAGCATCCTAATCGATGCTTTTCTTATGACTTCATGGATTCAATGCTTCGTCCAAGAAATGTAAAATAGTCCGCTTCGTCTTGAAATAATGGCTCATCAAACTTGCCAATGTGGCAACAATGGTAATATGCCCAGTCTTGGGAATAATCGAAATATGGCTATGATTACCCTTTTCCCTGAGTGCAATATCCAAATCAAGCGTATTTCTTCTTTCTACTAATTGATCTTGTTCAGCTATTAACAAGTAATGCTTAATTTGATTAGGCTCAATAAAATAATATGGCATAACTTGTTGATAAGAAATATTCAGATCAAAGGCATGTTCTGCAAGTGGATCACCTTTATAATCAAAATGATAAGGACCAGCCAATCCAACAATCGCTTTGATTTGATCTTTATATTTAAAGTTCTTCGCTTGAGCAGAATAAACCACAGACATCACATTAAATGCACCAGCGGAATGCCCCATCAAAATCAGATTTTCTGTTGAGATCTTTAACTTCGTTTGATTCTGATTCAGATAATGGATAGCCTGTGCAATATCATCAATAAAAGCAGGAAAAATATGCTCAGGCGCAAGATGATAATTGATCACAGCGACATCATAGCCTTCACGGGCAAATGTTTCACCGATAAACAAATAATCTCGCTTATTGCCATGCTGCCATGATCCCCCATGCACAAAGACAATCAGCGGTTTTTGTGGCTTGGCATTTTTACTTCGATATAGATCTAAACGTTGGCGTGCTTTTAATCCATAAGCAAGGTGTTCTTCCTTTTCGAAAGTATCTTTAGGTGTTAAATAGTTAATCGAATAACTTGCAAAATCATACAGACGAAATTCTTTATAAAAGTCTTTCGCCCGTATAACATTTTCTTGAACTTGTTGAATAAGTTGTTTCATAAATTAGGGATTAGTTGGGGTAATAGTCACAGGCTCAGCTTGATCAGGATCAATCGCTACAGGTGTTTCAACCAGAGACTGTGTTGTTGCTGTCCCTACTCGAGCCGTTGAAGTCCCTGCTGTTTGGTCGATATTATCAACCAAAGTCACAATTCTACTCACATTGCCGACTTTTTGTAAGACATCATCTAAATCTCTAATCTCAGCCGTATTTAAACGCCCCATCACATACAACACGCCATTTTCAGTATGAACTAAAACCTTACTGTCCGATACGACAGGCGCTCTCATCAACAAGCCACGTGTATTTGCAGTGACCGTACCATCTTGCATGATCGTGCTATAACCAACTTTATCGCCTACTGTAATATAGTTATGTACCGCTTTGACATCACTCATTGCACGTACATTATCCTCAGCAAGTTGCTTTAAATATGGATCAGGCACTTGACCTGTCAAAAGCACGTTGCTGTGAAAACTTTCAATATTGATGCGAGACTGTCTAAAACGATGATCTAATTTGTATAAATTAACATTTGCAGTACGTTTGATTGAAGAATCAATAAAAACTTGTCCTAGACTACGATCACCACTATTTGTGCCAACAGGTGCAGTCCCTGTTCCGCCAGAAATAAAGCTCGCACAACCCGATAAACTTGCAGCGCAAAGTAACGTGATCGATAAACGTTTTAACACTTGGCAAGACTCCCTATTCACACATTTGCTCAATCTTCCACACCTACTTTTAGATCATATTGCCAGAATTAGTCTAAAGTAAATGCATGTTCAATCCATTGCTGATCATACTTCAATTTTGAAAAATCTGGTTGTACTGTTTTTGCAATTTTCTGTGGAAAATCAAAACAAATCACATCAAAACGACAATCAAAGTCATAATAACTAGGATAACGTTGTAAAAAGAATTTGGCTGTTTTAATAATTTTACGCTTTTGCGCTTGGGTAATCACCTCATAAGCATGAGCATAACTCCCAGAGGATCTGGCTTTTACTTCAACAAAAACAAGTTCTTGACCACGCCTAACGATTAAATCAATTTCACCAAAACGTGAATGATAATTTTGACTGATACATTGATACCCATGAGAATGGAGCAATGTCTTTGCTGCTTCCTCAGCCCATTGCCCCATAGAATTTGTTTGCTGTTCCATGCGTGAGATATCTTATTTTAAAATTTGGATGTGTTTTTTCTGCTGTTCAAAGCAATAAGGCTGTCGATTGATTTTGCCCGAATTCACCTCAATAGCCCCCGTTCGTCCAACAAAAGAAAATTGTTGGTTATCAGCACCGGCTAGGAACTGCTGGCTAAGCGTCCATGCATCACCACCAAATGCCAACAAACGTTGAAATGCCATATTCTCTGGTTGTTCTTTGTAAGCCTCAATTAGGTCAGCCCATTGTCCATTATATAAAGCGGGGGTATCACAGAAACGTAATCCGATGGGAATAGATTTCCCCTCTTCGATACTCATCGGAGTTGCATAAATATTCTGTTTTGGTAATGAACCAAGCTCCATCATCCACTCATGATCCCCTAATAGTAACAATCCTGTTTTTTTAGGTAGTTTTTTAGGTAATTCATGAATCACTTCAATCGCAGCATGTGACTGAGACATGAGTGACATCATAAATAGTTCTGTCGCAGACTCAGTCCCAGCTTCACGCAATACCAATAAAGTTTGGATTTGATCCTTGATGAGTAATTTATTTAAAGCTTCAGCGTCATGCTGTTTAGCCAAACTAAATTGCCATACATTTTCAGTTTGTGTATTCACATCGTTTAGTGCTAACACAGGAACTTTCGGTTTTAGTTTAATCACCGCCTCAATATCAGATCGGCCTAATGGCCCAACAACCAATTTCGTATTTTTATTAACCCTAGTTTTAAAAATTTGATTTACGTTACTTTTTGCAGAATCCACGAAAATAATTTTTTCTTTACTTCCCGATGCTGTATAAGCACTCATGAAACCGCGTTTAATACTTTCACCAGCTCGCGCCATAGGACCTGATTCAGGTAGAATGACCAACACGTCCGCATAAGCTGGACTAATCAATGCTGCCAAACTCAGTAGCAGCCAATATTTTTTTGAATACATTATGGAGTTACCTTTTATGAGTGCTCAATTATTTGTTGTAGCAACCCCGATTGGGCACTTGGATGACATGACGTTTCGTGCAATCGATATTTTAAAATCAGTCTCGGTGGTTGCAGCAGAAGATACTAGACAATCTGCTCAATTATTCAAACACTATAATATCTCAACTCCGCTCACTGCGTGCCATGATCACAACGAAAGTAACAAAATTGATCAACTTCTCCAAAGAATGTTAAATGGAGAAACAGTTGCCTTAATCAGCGATGCTGGAACACCTTTAATTAGTGATCCAGGGTTTAAACTTGTTCGTGCAGCTCAAGAACATGGGATTCGTGTGATTCCAGTCCCGGGTGCATGTGCCGCAATTGCTGCATTAAGTGCAGTTGGTTTACCGAGTGATCGCTTTAGTTTTGAAGGTTTTTTACCATCAAAGGCGTCTCAACGAATTAGCCAACTTGAGAAACTCAAAGATGAAACACAAACACTCATTTTTTATGAAGCTCCACATCGTATTTTGGCGTGTATTCAAGATATGGTCCAAGTTTTTGGCGAAGATCGTCCAGTAGGTTTTGCCCGTGAAATCACCAAAACCTTTGAAACCATCAAAAAAATGACTTTAAAAGAGTTACTTCATTTCATTCAAAATGATCACAACCAAGAGAAAGGTGAGATTGTCCTCGTTGTTGGTGGTGCAACCACTGAAAAAGATATGGCACAAGATAAATTGGATGAGCTATTAAAACGCTTACTGCAAGATTTATCCGTAAAAGCGGCATCTCAACTTGCCGCAGATTTAACTGGAATTAAAAAGAAAGTAGCATATCAACGAGCTTTAGAGTTGACTCAAGCTTAGTTCTAAACATGGATGCAAAGTAATTATCACGAGATATTACCTTGCTCTATTATCAAAAATTTCCATCATTTCAGCGCTTGCTTAGCCGCTTGAACAATACATTCTGTCAATACATCCAGTTGTTTAGACTGTCGTTTCCAATGATGCCAATATAATGGAATATCAAGTTGGGCATCAGGCATAATATCAACAAGTGTTCCATTTTCGAGTAGTGGTTGAATCTGCAACTCGGGCACCATGCCATAGCCCAAACCTAATTGAATTGCTTTGACGAAAGCATCTGTTGCTGGAATAAAACTATAGGGATAACTTTGCATCGGTAAGCCATACCCATTTAATAAAATCTCTGAATGCATTAAGTCTTTATGATTAAAAATAACTGCTGGTGTTTTTCTTAAACTTTCTCTATTTACACCCTTCCTAAACCAATGAGCTGCAAAGTCGGCAGAAGCCAGCATTTTATAACGCATTTTGCCTAGGGGTTGTGCTAAACAACCTGACATAACCTGCTCTTCGGCAGTGATACAGGCATTCACCTGTCCTGTTTCTAATAATGTATGGGTATGCGATTGATCATCAATTTTAAGCTCTAAAACAATTTTTTCTCTAAACAATGTGGACTGAATACTCGGCAACAACCATGTTGCCAATGAATCCGCATTGGATGCCAAAGCAATCTTATAAAATTCCGATTCAGAAGATTTTCCCATCAAACCTTGTAAAAGATTTTGTTCCATTAACCGAGTATGACGCAAATGCTGCAACAAAGTTTGCCCAGCCTGAGTAAGCACACATGGTCGTCCGCGAATAATTAAAACTTGTCCTAAATACTTTTCTAAAGCTTGTACACGTAACGATACTGCAGAAGGTGTAATGTATAAATGTTCTCCTGCCGCATCAAAACTTCCTGCTTCAGCTACAGCAAGAAATGCTTCACATTGTTTACTATCTAACACTCACCCACCTAAATTATTTTTAGCTAAACCTAATTATTCTTAATATTACTTATTTTACCTTTAAAAGTCAGATAATTCTCACATCTAGATTTTCCGTTTTATTTGTTATGTTCTCTCTTAGCGTATTTATGAAAGGTTTTGGTATTGGTAGCGGTCTTATTGTCGCTATTGGTGCTCAAAATGCTTTCGTTCTCAAACAAGGTTTAAAGCAACAATATGTATTTTGGCTATGCTTATTGTGTGCACTTTCTGACTCCATTTTAATTGCATTAGGTGTATTGGGTTTTGCCGAGATCATGGCTACGTCACCACTGTTAATAACAATTGCTAAATATTTAGGTGCAACATTTTTACTGGTCTATGGCGCTAAAGCATTTCATGCAGCTTTTAAAAACACTCAAAGCATAGAACTTATGAGCCATCAAAAGCAGACCTTGACTCAAGTGCTTTTAACAGGTCTTGCTTTCACTTGGTTGAATCCACATGTCTATGTAGACACAATTGTTTTAATTGGATCTGTAGCAACACAGTTTGAGGACAAGATCAGTTTTGCGCTCGGTAGTATTGTTGCATCATGGATTTTCTTTTTTAGTCTGGGATATGGCTCTAGACTGTTAAAACCATTATTTACTAACCCAAAGGCATGGAAGGTCTTAGATTTTATGATTGGTTGTATGATGTGGAGCATCGCAATTTCATTGCTCCTCTAGTTATTTTCAAGACTTAACAAAAAACACCACAATCGTGGTGTTTTTTTAATCTTTTATTTATTCGTGGGTTTCGCCTGGTGGAACTTCAGTAATACGTCCGCCACGCGCTAGAAACGCAGCAACTTCATCTTCTAAAGCTTGGCGTTGTTTCTGTTTAGCAGTAACAGTGAGGCTTTCAGCTTCTGCGAGATCAGCATCATTTGCAATGGATTCTTCGCTACTGTCTGCACCACTTTCGGCAGCTTTCGCCTCCTCATCATCTACAGCAGCATCTTCGGTGTTTTCGTCGTAATCATTCATTTCCGTCATATTACTCTCCCCACAATGACTAAATCTTCATCATCGTTATTTGGTCATCAGAACTTGATGAAATTTAACAAGCTCTTCTCATTTATCAAAGCAAAATATTTATCAATTTGTGCTTTTTTTAACCAAATTCACTCTGATTTATAAATGATTGTCTAAAAAATATCTACTGTTTTTTAGCATGCATAACGTGTCTCTTTCAACGCCCCCAAACCATTGGCTTGCTGCATGAAACCATCTTTGAGCCAATCCAGTTGTTCGACCTGTTTCAGACCGAAATTTCTCGCCCAAACAAAAGGGAATAACTCTGAACTTTCTAACCAACCTATCACTGACATGCTGTGCATCATGGCGTCGTTCTGCCCTTTACGTTGGTGTTCGTAACGTAACAAAGTCTGCTCATTTGCCCACACACCACGTTTTAGATCGTGCAGCAAAACATCACAAAGCACCGCTGCATCTAAGCAACCAATATTGACACCTTGTCCAGCTAAAGGATGAATCACATGTGCTGCATCTCCAATCAATGCTAGACCTGATTTGATATACCGTTGCGCAGCGCGAGCTTTCAATGGGAACTGTGCTCTTGAACGTACTTCAACCACTTCACCAAGCATTTTCAAACTTTCTTGGGTCAGCAATTGCATAAATTCCTGATCACTGAGTGCTGAATATTCATCAGCATAATCATCTGGTAATGTCCACACAATCGATTGCCAATAACCATTGTCTTGCGCGTCCAAACTCGCCATTGGTAAATAAGCCAATGGTCCTGTTGGTAGGAAAATTTGGCGTGCCACATATTGATTCGGTTGAGTGGTTTTAATCGCACAACTGATTGCAGCTTGTTTGTAATCTAAGACATCCAAATCAATATAAGCTTGTTCACGTACAAACGAGTTTGCCCCATCAGCACCGATCAACAGTTTGGTTTTCAGCGTAGTACCATCTGCTAGCTGAATCGACCAACCTTGTGGAATTTGCTCGATACGAATCACTTTCACCTGAGTGCGATAATCTTTAAGCTGTTGCAACATTTTTTGTTGAATCGCAACATTCAGGACACTCGGCTCCACCATTGAACCCAATGCTTGATCTGCATGTGGTCGCTGTTCCGATGCATGTCCAAAATTGATTTCGCCATAGCCATTTTTATTCCAGACCTGCATACCTGAATATGGCATCTGACGGGCTAAATCCTCCCAAACATTAACCGTTTTCAGTAAATGAATAGTGGCCTGACTGAGTGCAAGTACTCGTGGATTCATCACCGCAAGTGTTTTTTCTTGATCCAGTACAGGGGCAGCGTCCAATACTGTTGCTTGCACACCACCTTGTGCCAATAGCAAGGCGGTTAAGCCACCAACCAAGCCACCTCCTACAATGACAACATCTAACATTTCACTCATGCTTTTAGCCCCATTGCATAATTGGCAACCAACGGCTTAATGCCCGGAATCACGTCAAAGGCAACCAATCCTGTATTACGTATTAATTTTAAAATTGGATTTTGATTGCTAAAACCACGCACCACGGAATCACAGAACTTAATCACACGTTGCTGATCTTTTAAACGTGCTTGTTCATAAGCGAGTAAATTATCTGGCTGACCAATATCATCAGACTTCGCCAATTGTTCCATTAAGAAACGAACCAGCACATCTGCATCACGCAAGCACAGATTAAAACCTTGTCCTGCAACAGGATGAATGGTGTGTGCAGCATTGCCCATCAACACTACGCGCCCAACTGCTTGTTTATGTGCCAAGACTTGAGACAATGGATAACTAAAACGCTTACCAGTTTTTTCAAATTTACCCGCACGATCACCATAGGTTTCCTGTAGGGCATCAAGGAAGTGCTGATCGTTTTCTTCACCTAACCATTCAGCTTCCGTACCCTTCTTCACAGGCCAAACCACTGAACGGCGGTATTCACCCGGTAACGGTAAAAGTGCTAACGGTCCCAAGGCGCTAAAACGTTCGAAGCCAACTTGTTGATGTGGTTTAGAAGTTTGCACAGTGGTGACAATCGCCACTTGGTCATAATCATGTTCATCTACACCGACGCCAATCGCCTGACGACAGAACGAATCACGACCATCTGCTGCGATCAGTAATTTTGATTTGAGCTGTAGGTTTTCCTCACCACGCTGCGCTTCGATATAAACAAACTCAGCATTTTGAGTTAAAGCCGTAACCTTTACCCCATCAATCAACTCAATGAGTGGTTGTTGGCGCACTTGAGTCAGCAATACTCGACCTAACCACGCATTTTCAATTACTTGCCCAAAGCTTTCTACTTTTTCTTGTTCTGCCACTAAGCGAGCCTTGCCAAAGCTGCCCTGCTCGGTAATATGCACTTGTAAAATCGGAGTCGCATGCTGTTGTAATGCATCCCACAAACCTAGTTTTTGGTAAATCTGCACACTACGGCGTGACAAAGCGGTGTTACGCGCATCAAAACTAGAATGATAAGGCGCAAGGTTTTCGTCATCATAATTTGGATATTTCACAGCTTCTAATAGCTTTACTGCGATATTAGATTTTGCCAACATTAAAGCAAGGCTGAGTCCAACCATACCCCCACCGACAATGATGACTTGTTGCTGCATAATATTATTCCTTATCAGTTTTTCATGACTTAAGTTTCGGGACTATCTTACTCTAACTCAACTCAGGAAGGGAATTTGTACTTTGTTTGGTCTGTGTTTTTATAAATGATCTTCAAAAGTTGTTTTGAGCATCAAACTAAATAATTTGAGTTCGACAATAAAATAATATGATACTCGGAAATGTCATCCGCAACTGTTTGAGACAGGACTCCATTAATAAGGTATTGTTTCTGCGACTCATTAAATTAGCTGACGGCAATCAACGAGTTTTGCGGATGACAATGGTTTTGCCTACTTTTGCCGAAACAAAAGTAGGTCCAGCTGACGGCTTATCCTAAAATTGGATAATTTCTCAAGAAGATTCCACAAAGATATTTTTTCAATCAGTTAGAAAAAATTTAAGTAAAACCTAGGGTAAATAAAAAGACCTATCAATCGATAAGCCTTTTTCTCAATCTCTACTTAATGACTTGCCATCAAGCTTTCAATCTCTTCAACGGTTTTCACCACATTCTTGGTTAACACCAACGGTCCATTTTCAGTGACTACAATATCGTCTTCGATACGAATCCCAATACCACGCCATTTTGCATCAACCGTTTCATCGTCTGGTGCAACATATAAACCCGGCTCAACGGTAACCACCATGCCAGCTTCATAAGCACGCCAGTCTTCATCAATTTTGTAAGAACCGACATCATGCACATCCATACCTAACCAATGACCTGTACCATGCATAAAGAATTGACGGAATGCTTCACTCTCTATCAGCTCATCTACATCACCTTGCAGCAAACCAAGATCAACCAAACCTTGAGTTAAAATCTTTACAGCAACTTCATGCGGATATTTATAATTATTGCCAATACGCGTGGCGTCGATCGCAGCAAGCTGAGCATCTAAAACAATATTGTAAAGTGCTTTTTGTTCTGGACTAAATTTACCATTTACAGGGAATGTACGGGTAATGTCTGAGGCATAGCATTCATACTCACAAGCCGCATCAATTAAAACCAGATCACCATCTTTTAACGGCTTATTATTTTCAACGTAATGCAAAATACAGGCATTTTCACCACCGCCTACAATACTATTGTAAGCAGGCACACAACCATTTTTACCGAAGATATAATTGAGTTCTGCTTCAAGTGCATACTCCATCATATCTGGCTTTACAGTTTGCATCGCACGCGTATGTGCTTCTGCACTGATATTGGATGCGATCTGCATCAGTTCAATTTCTTGCGCCGATTTTTTCAAACGCATTTCATCAATAATCGAATCAATTTGAATAATTTGCTGAGGTGCATCGCCACCCTGACGTTGCATTGCTTTTGCTTTGTGTAACCACCCACCCACTTCAGCATCAAACTTTTTCGTTTGTCCTAGTCGAACAAAGAGTTTCGATTTATTTAAAAGTAAAGGAACAATTTTCTGATCCAACTCATGGATGGCAAATGATTGATCTGCTTGATATTGTTCGACTGCACCTTCTATTCCTGCTCGGTAACCATTCCAAATTTCCATTTCACGGTTACGTTCACGACAAAATAGCGTATAACGATATGCCTCACCCTGAGCAAAAGTCTCGATCACTGCAACAGCTTCAGGTTCAGCAAATCCAGTAAGATAATAAAAACTACTGTCTGCACGATATTTATAATCTGCATCACGATTACGGTACATTTCCGCTCGTGTCGCAATGACCGCAATACTATTACTGCCCATTTGTTCCGCAAGGCGATCTCGACGTTGTTTAAAATCTGCTTGAGTTAGTTTCATATTATCCTACGACTAAAAAGTCCCTCCGAAGAGGGATCTATAAAATTAATGCAATTAACTTGGGCGATGTGGCGTAAACATTTCAACGATCGTTTGTGGATCTGAAACCATCTCATCTTGATTACGGCTTTTTGCATGGAAGTTTCTCAATAATGAACTTTCAGCAACAGGAACTTTTGTTCGTCCAATCGAAAGACTAACAGGAATTAAGCGTACGAACTCATACAACTCCTGATAACTTTCTTCGCCTTCTTCATCATTGTCTGAATCTTCAAATTCAACAGCTGCAACATCTTGTAAATGTTCAATCAGTTCTTGCTCTTCGCCTCGAATATGCCCCGAAGCTAAACCAAAACCAAGTACAACTCCTGCACACCAATCTGCCAATGCTTGAACTCGATCAGCCAATACATGACTGTCATCTGGCAACATTGGTAAATAATCTAATTCATCATCGGATAAAGCATGTGCTACATCTTCGGCCTCATCAGTCAAACTTCTGAGGGCTTCGGGTGAAAGTGGAGGTACATTGAGGGTGTTTAAGATTTGTGACCATTCATCTGAAGTTGGTGCTTGTGTCACACAAACTATACCTGTTAGCAAACCATGTAACTCACTTGGACTTGAAATTTCTTCAATCCCCTCAAAATGAGCATTCCATTCGTTCCAACCTGAAATATCGTCTTGCATTCGTTTATCCAATCTCTATACTGCTGTATATATTACCTTTGATTGCAACTCTGTGCGACCTTCGTTATGTTAGAACAATTACAGCGTCTACAAGCGCATATTGGTGTTTTAAAAACACGCTTAAGTCATTTAGAGCGAGAAAATAACTCGCTTTCTGAAGCTAAACAATTAGCTGCAACTGATCACCATGCACAAATTGTGCAAAAAAATAGCATCATCACGCAAAAACAGGATGAAGTTGATAACTTAACTGAACAACTCACTCAGTTACAAGATCAATTCAAACAACTGAATAATGATGCAACAACTTTAGCCGAGCGCTATAGTCGTTTGGAAAAAAGTACCACTGATCTGAAAAATCGTTTCCAAGAAATCTTGGCTGAGCGAAATGATTTACGCGTAATCAAAGAAAAGTTACAAGCCCAACAGCGTAACAACATGCAAGAGATCCAAGATCTACAACAAGATCGTGATCGACTATTGCAGAAGAATGAACTGGCTAAATCGAAAGTTGAAGCCATTATTCAGCGTCTAGCGATTCTGGGTACGGCCCAAGATCAAAATGCACAAGAAATCCAACAGCTTGCCCACCCTATTGCTGAACCTCAAGAGGAGTCACAATCATGAGTGAAACTATTGTCGTTGAACTCCGTTTAATTGAGCAGACTTTTCGCCTCAATACGACTGAGGATAAACGTGAAGAGTTAGAGCGTGCAGCGGAACTATTGAATCAGAAATTTCATGATATGCGTCGTAGTGCTCCGAGAGTCGAACATAATAAATTGGTGATTATGGTGGCTCTACAAATGGCACAGGAAGTTTTTAGTTTAAACAAGTCTTTACAGCAATATGCGCACTGCGAACGTTTGCTGCAAACTATTTTAGAAGATGTTGAACAAACTGTTGAGTAAAATTGCACAAAGTCCCATCAATTAGTAAGTATCGTTACAGATATGTGATCCACAAGGATTGTCATCGTATAAAGATCAGTTATACTTAATACTGTCTCTAGGGTGTTCGCCAGTACGTCTAGTCCCCTGCCGATACTTAAATTTATGGATGTGTTCTGTATATTTTGAGTGTATGCCTACCTCCGAGTAGGAAACCCATTAAATATGCGTCACCTCCACCTTGAACTCATCGGGTTCAGGGTAACGACCATGCAGCGGCATCTCTGGAGCATTTTATTTTTGCATCATTTCAAATCACTCATCATTCAAAGAACATTCAAAATGAGTCGGTTGCTGTGAACAACGAACTTGTTTAAGTAGTCTCATCATTTCTTTATTGTAATACCCCTCTTTGGTCATTTGAATACGCGCTTCACGCATTAATCGCATATAACCAGGCTTATCGCTTTCGTGGATATCCATCCAGTATTTTTCAGGAATATCTTTTTCAATTTTGTCTACAAAATCAAAGGCAGGTTGTAATTGTTTAGAGATAATCTCGCGTGCAATCGGTCCCATTCCCGCAGGAAACTTATTTCGATGCATGATTAAGGTTCCTGTTACCTGAACCACAGGAAAACGAATGATTCCTCCAGCCACTTTACCTGATTTATCGGTCATGCCCTTATGCAATTCCAAAGGATCAAATAAAATTGCTGGACCAGCAATAATCTCAACTTCTTTGTTATTAAATTTAGGGCCAACTGTCGCCAAATCTACTGATACAGGCTGTGCACCGACATTTTGTGCTAATTTTTTCTGTGTAGGATCAAAGGAAAACACCGCAACTTTTCGCCCTGCAGCCTTTGCCAACGTATTGATATTTCGGTCACTGACCATAATATACGCTGCGCCAAGCGGTACAATTCCGACCACCTCATAATCTTTATTTACCATTTTTTCATCAAATTTTGGATCTGCTAACAACTGAATTACTGAAGTTAATTGCTTATAGTTTTGCAGTGCTCCAATCGCATCAATACTTCCAACAAAAGAGTTGAACTGGCGCGCCCTTAAATTACTAATCCCTGCTCCATCACAACGCTTGCTACGAAAATCCTCAGTTAATACGCCTTCGTTGGTATACACTTTGAGCGTCACCATCGTCGAAGCAGTTTGCTTTAATTTAGGATAATCAATATCAATTTTAAGTTGTAAATTAGAAGGTCGAGTGATGTTCATATTGACCCCATACTGTTTTGCAATGCGCACAATACGTGGTAATTCACTCATATAACTGGTGGCTTGTTGGAATGCCTCACCATGCTCACCATTGGGTGAGTAAACACATAGGGTCACTTGTTTTGGAATTTGCTGCCAAATTTTTGGATCATTTAACAACGTTTTAATTTTATTTTGAGAGTGTTGGGATAGTGTGAGATCCAACTTCTCGGCTGGTGCTGCCTGAACAGTCGTAGTTAGTAATAGCGGCGTTAGCAAAGAAGCTGTAAGGGATATAGATTTGAATAAATGTCCCAATTTAAATTGTTTTTGTTGTTTAAACATCATTATCACTCCTGTGAATTATTCTTACACTAAGTAAATCCCTCGCAAATAAAATTGACCAGAGTTGCTTTGATCCCGTCAAAATAGTCAAAACAACGTATAAAAAAGCTGTCGATCACCATCACGACAGCTTTTCCTATCTCTAAAAAATTAGAGTTTATTTACATTTTAGCTTTGTATTATGAGCGATTTAATCTCAAAGCATTCACAACAACCGATAAGGAACTTAACGACATTGCGACAGCAGCAAACATCGGTGTGAGCAATAAGCCTGTTAACGGGTAGAATAATCCTGCTGCAACAGGTACTCCCAATCCATTATATATAAATGAGAAAGCAAGGTTTTGCTTCATGTTTTTCACGCCTAGTTTTGCCATATGAACCGCATGTGCAACGCCCTGAATATCCCCTTTTACCAATGTCACTTGAGCAGTTTGCTTGGCAATATCGGTTCCTGTTCCCATCGCAATACCCACGTTAGCTTGTGCAAGTGCTGGCGCATCATTGATACCATCACCTGCCATCACGACAACTTTCCCTTGGGCTTGCGCCTGTTTCACAATCTCAAGTTTTTGCTTTGGATCACAATTTCCATAGACCTGATTAATCCCAAGTTGTTCTGCTACCATCTGCGCATTTTTCTCATGATCGCCTGTTGCCATAATGACATCAATACCATCTGCATGGAGTTGGTCAATCACTGCTTTCGCATTTTGTTTAATTGCATCATGGATCGATACATAAGCAATCACTTCTTGTTCAGACATCAGAAAACTAATCACATCACCTTGTGATCTCATCTGATCAAGTTGCTTAGTTAGACTCTCACTAAAGGTTAAACCAAGTTGATCCACAAGTTTTTGGCTACCAATATACAAGGTCTTACCATCGATCTGCCCTCTTACTCCAAAACCCGTAACATCCTCAAAATCAATAACATTTAATAATTGCGTAGGTTCAACCAATTTGGTTAAGGTCTGCGCAATCGGATGTGTTGAATATTGTTCAATGGATGCGATCCACAATTCAATTTGTGCTTGAGTATATGTCTTAGACAATGGCTGAATTTTCTTTAAGCTTGGCTTTCCTTCAGTTAATGTCCCTGTTTTATCAATAATTAGGGTATTTACCTTACTCAAAGCTTCAATCGCTTCAGCATCTTTAAATAAAACACCTTTCTGTGCGGCTCGACCTGTTGTTGCCATCACAGACATCGGTGTTGCCAAACCTAAAGCACAAGGACATGCGATAATTAAAACTGCTACCGCACACATTAACGCCAAATCAAATTGCGCTTTACCAAACACCATCCATGCAATAAATGTCAAAACACTGATTGCGAGAACCACCATCACAAAATATTTTGCGACTACGTCAGCAATCCGTTGTAATGGTGCTTTGGAACGCTGTGCATCAGCGACGGTTTGGATCATTTTTGCCAGAGTTGTATTGGTACCTACAGCCGTCGTTTGGATACGAATTGAACCTTGTTGATTGATGGTTCCACCGATCACTTGATCATCCTTTTCCTTTTTCACAGGTACGGGCTCACCTGTCATCATGGATTCATCAACGTAGGTTTTCCCCTCAATCACCACACCATCCAGAGGAATTTGCTCGCCCGAAGCTATTTGTAATACATCACCTTGTTTGATCATGGCAATATCAACATCAACCACTTGATCATCTTGAACTAACTTCGCTTTACTCGGTTGTAAACGTAATAAAGCTTTTAGTGAATTCGCTGTTTGCGAACGCGCTTTCAGTTCTAAAACTTGTCCCAATAAACTCAGTGAAACAATCATACAAGCGGCTTCATAATATACGGCAACACCATGCCCTGTTTTTGCTTCCACTGGAATCAGTGATGGGAAAATCGTTGCCACGACACTGTAAATAAATGCAGCAAGTACACCAACACCGATCAAACTCCACATATTGAGATGTCTTGTTTTATATGACACCCAACAACGTTGTAAAATCGGATAACCTGCCCAAAGTACGACAGGTAAGCTTAAAATTAATTCAATCCATGGTTGAATATGGGGAGAAATAAAAGCATGAATATGCGATCCCATTGCCAAAACAACAACCAATAAACTAAGTGGCAAGGTCGTCCAAAAACGCCTGCTAAAATCAACTAACTCAGGATTTGGACCTTCATCCAAAGTCGGTTGCATTGGTTCTAATGCCATACCACAAATCGGACAGGTTCCCGGTCCTTTTTGTACAATTTCGGGATCCATCGGACAGGTATAATCCATATCCATAGCCCCTTCAGGCACAGGACGCTGATCGACAGGGATCAAATAAAATTCTGGATCATTTTTAAATTTTTCTAAGCAAGAAGGATTACAGAAGTAATATGTTTTGCCATGGTAATCTGTTTTTAAATCGGTTGTTGTCTTCACTGACATACCACAAACAGGATCAATCTCTGTTTCTCCATCGGTAACTTGATGTGCGTGTCCACCACCGCAACACGCAGATTTTTTCACTTCTGGTTTAGTCGGCTGTAATTGAGTTTTATGATCACAACATGTACTTGCCTTAGATGCATCAGGTTTTGGAGCACAACAAGAAGATGTTTCTGTAACTGTAAGTTCTTCTTTCTGAGTATCGCAGCAACTTGACTGCTTTTGCTGCTTTTCTTCAGAGCAGCAAGATGATGCATTTTGCTCAGCTTTATCCACGTTTAAGTAGTTTTCTGGGTGCACGCTAAATTTCTGCTGGCAGCCAACCGAACAAAATAAATATCGAATATCTTGATAGTCAAAATAATGCTCAGATGTTTCGGCAACCTGCATCCCACATACAGGATCAATATATTCATAAATAATTTTTGAGTTGTTACCTGAACAACATGATGGAGATTGTTGATGCGCCATTGCTACACCTATCTTTTATTTTCTGATAGGTTTAGGATAAAGTCTGTACCTAGGTACAGAGTCAAGCAACTTTTATCACTTTCCTGAGGAACAGTGAATGAACCTCACTATTGGTAAACTGGCAAAAGCATGCCAAATAAATGTTGAAACGATCCGATACTATCAACGGATTGGCTTAATGCGTATACCTGAAAGTACGCAAAGCTATCGCTACTATCATCAACAAGATATAGAAACCTTGAGTTTTATTCAAAAAGCTAAAGATGCTGGCTTACAACTTAACGAAATTAAAGAGTTACTTACCTTAAATTTAGAGGATCGCGTAAAAGTACGCCACGTTATAGAACAACGTTTGAATAAGATCGATGAGCGCATTCAAGAGTTACAAGGATTGAAACAACGCCTATCAACATGGTTAGATGAATGTAAAACCACGGAGAATGAATGTTGTCCTATCTTAATAGAATTGAAAAAATCTATTTGATGTCTTAAATAGGATAAGCATCCAAACATCACAAGGATAAGATGCTTATCTTATAATTTGAACCGGTAGGCTTAACTTTTTACACAAAAGACCAAATCACATTTTCATCTTGCTGTTTTAATACAAAACTAATCTGTTGATCATCTTCCACAACAATATGTTGATTTGAGATCATTTTGACTTTTAGTAATGTGTCATTTTCATATACTAAATCATTTTTGCCCTCTTTCGTTAAGATAAGCGTTTGATCTAGGACAATAAGATTTCTTGATTCCAACATAGCTTTCCCCTTCAAAACAGTTCTGCAAATTTTGTGTATGTCTTTCAAGTCAATCACAACTAGATAACATTCATAAAATTGACATCTAAAGATGTTAAATCTGCTGGGCATTTTAGATCATTTCTCGATCAATTATACATTTTTTGTAGGACAGTTCTCATTAATTTTATTTTACGCATTAATTTGCACAATTTAATCGAGTTGCATGAAATTATCTGCATTTAGCAGTATCGGAAAATTGCCATCCAACTTTTTTAGGCTACAAAGATTAACCATTCCTGATATGAATCCACTATGTAATTATGAAGTTTTAAAGCGGACTAGTTGTAATTTTCAATCAATGTATTTAAAGGACGACTAATATCTCAGCCGTTGCTTGCGTTGTAGTTAGAACCACTCAAAAAAGATAGAAAACAAATAATGGCAGCCTCCAGTGCATTTCAATACCCAAAGAGGAAAATATTGATAAACAATTGAGATTCCAAATCAGTTATGATTTATCGATCAAAACGACTTTCTATACAGCATGAGTCATCAACTAAATACACTAAGAAAACAGCTTCGCTTAAAAAGAAGACAACTCTCTCAGTTTCAACAAAAACAAGCCGAGCAACAGATTTTAAACCAGCTTCGGCAATTCAGTACATTTCAATCCGCAGCAAAAATTGGTTTGTACTTACATGCATTTGGTGAAATTCACACACATAAAATCTTAGAATTCTGTTTCAGAAACAAAAAACAAGTTTATCTCCCGATGATTTGTAATATGAATCAAAAATTGGTTTGGGTAAAAATCAGCGCCAACCAATATAAAAACAAACGTTTTTCCCATCATCCTCTTGGGATGAAAGAACCCATGGCTGGACGAGGTGAATCGGTTTCAAATTTAGATTTACTCATCATGCCATTACTTGCTTGTGATCATCTCGGTACAAGAATCGGCATGGGAGGTGGC
>NZ_GG665949.1:223920-228572 GCF_000156555.1 Acinetobacter sp. ATCC 27244 | reverse complement strand
CAGGCTATTATGATCGAACTTTAGCTACAGCCCCACGGCGACCTTTTCGTCTAGGTTTAGCGCATACATTCCAATATTTAGACTTTCCTTTAGTCCGTCAAAAATGGGATCAACCACTGGATGCTTTATTTACCCCAACACAAAAATATTTTTTCAAACGCTAAATACATCTTCTTTATAAAATTTCGCCCAAATCCCAACCAATTTAGTCTTTTTTTTTATATTTTCTAATTAAAAACCCTTGTAATTTTTGAAATGCACATCACTATAAAAACATGGCAACACCGTTGTCACTCATTAGGAGTGCCCATGTCTGAATATATTATGAATAATGAAACTAACTTAGAGCCGCAGGTTCCAAGTGTATTACCACTATTGGCGTTACGTGATGTTGTGGTCTATCCACACATGCAAATTGCGCTCTTCGTGGGTCGTGAAAAATCGATCAATGCAGTGGATGTGGCTCGTAACAGTGACAATTTAGTATTTGTAGTTGCGCAAAAAGATTCGCTTACAGAAGAAATTGATCACGATAATCTCTATCAATATGGAACCGTGGCTAAGATCGTACAAGTTGTGAATCATGAGAATGATGAAAACTGTATTAAAGTGCTGATTGAAGGCTTACATCGTTCTAAATTAGAACGCATTATTGACGGGGAAGAATATTTAACTGCTGAGCATCACCTCAGTCCAATGACGGTAGCATTGGATCAAGAAGCTCAAGAAACTCGCTTAAATGAATTACGTACTCTGTTTGCTCAATATGCTGAAGCAAAATTACGTAATGCGCGTGAATTGGTTGCTGCAGCAAATAAAATCGAAGACTTATTACAACTCATGTTCTTCGTTGCAACTCGTGTGCCTTTAAATATTGAAGTGAAACAAAAATTTTTAGAGCACGATGAGTTTGAAGCGCATTTGCAAGAGTTAATGAGCTATTTGATGAATCAATCTGCTGAACAGCAAATTGAGCAAACGCTGCATGACAGTGTAAAACGTCAAATGGAAAAGAATCAGCGTGAATACTTTCTCAACGAGAAGATGAAAGTCATTCAGCGTGAACTCTCGGATATGAATGGCGGCGCTGAAGATGACGTTGCTGAAATTGAGAAACGTCTCGCTGAAGCAGATTTACCTGAGCATGTCCGCAAAAAAGCGGAAGCTGAGTTTCGCAAACTGAAAGCGATGCAACCAGCTTCAAGCGAAGCGGCTGTAGTACGTAATTATCTCGAAGTGATTTTAGATACACCGTGGAATAAGGCGAGCAAAGTCAGTATTAATCTGGCAAAAGCACAAGAAATTCTTGATGCTGACCATTATGGCTTAGATGATGTCAAAGATCGTATCGTAGAGTATCTCGCAGTCCAGTCTCGCGTGAAAAAACTCAAAGGTCCGATTCTATGTCTAGTGGGTCCTCCAGGTGTAGGTAAAACATCACTAGGTGAATCAGTTGCGAAAGCAACAGGTCGTGAATTTGTTCGTATGGCACTCGGTGGTGTCCGTGACGAAGCTGAAATTCGTGGTCACCGTCGTACCTATATTGGTGCGATGCCAGGTAAAATTGTGCAGTCTTTAACGAAAGTTGGCGTAAAGAATCCACTATTCTTGCTCGACGAAATCGACAAGATGGCACAAGATTATCGTGGTGATCCAGCTTCTGCATTGCTTGAAGTTCTTGATCCATCACAAAACAGTAAATTCAACGATCACTATTTAGATCTTGATCTTGATCTTTCAGAAGTAATGTTTATCTGTACAGCTAACAGTATGAATATTCCTGAAGCCCTACTGGATCGTATGGAAGTGATTCGTCTACCGGGTTATACCGAAGATGAGAAAGTGAATATTGCTGAGCGCTACCTTGTTCCAAAAGCAATCAAGAACAATGGTTTACGTGCCAAAGAGTTAACTATACACGAAGAAGCGATTCGTGACATCGTGCAACGTTACACACGTGAAGCAGGTGTACGTAGTCTAGAACGTGAAGTCTCTAAAATTGCACGTAAAGTAGTTAAAGAAGCTGTCAGCAAAAAATCTAAGAACTTACAGCTTGACGTAACATCGGCAAATCTTCCTGAATACTTAGGTCCACATAAGTTTGACTTTGGTATGGCAGAAGAAGAAGCCCAAGTCGGTCGCGTGAATGGCTTGGCTTGGACTTCGGTTGGTGGTGAGTTATTGACGATTGAAGTTGCGGCAGTAAAAGGTAAAGGTAAATTCATTACGACAGGTTCACTCGGTGATGTAATGAAAGAATCTATTACAACTGCGATGACTTTAGTACGTACTCGGGCAGATGAATTAGGTATCGAATCTTCTCGTTTTGAAGAAACCGATGTGCATGTTCACTTACCTGAAGGCGCAACACCGAAAGATGGTCCATCTGCTGGTTTAGCTCTGACCACTGCCCTTGTATCAGCATTTACAGGTATTGCAATTCGTCCTGACATTGCCATGACAGGTGAAACTAGTCTAGGTGGTCGAGCCATGCGAATTGGTGGTTTAAAAGAAAAACTTCTTTCAGCGCATCGTGGTGGCATTAAGTTAGTATTTATTCCACAAGATAATGTTCGTGACTTGGACGAGATTCCAGACAATGTCAAAGAAGGCTTAGAAATCAAAGCGGTGAAAAGCATCGATGAAATCTTACCTCTTGCATTGACGGATACACCAAAGCCTTTGCCGAAAACACCGATTGTAAAACCAGTGGAAGATGCAAAAGCCGCACGTCACTAATCATTTATCGACCAAAAAGAGAGCTTCGGCTCTCTTTTTTTGTTACATAATTTGGTTGAAAAATAACCTGCTTATTGCATAATAAAATAGAGTCCATAAAAACAAAGGCTAAGCTTGGCTCGTGTGCAACTCATTTTTTAGTATCATCTGAACTCCAGACGGATGATACTTTGATCGCAGCTCATACGCGTTTTGAGCTGCGTTTTTTATGAACAAGATAACCCAATAATTTGTCTTTTTTATGACAAGATAAATGGCTATATCCACCATGACATAGCTTCAAGCTTTATAATGCATTTAATTCTATAAATGAAACGAAGCTATGAAAATTCGTATTCTAACGATTGGTCAAAAAATGCCTGCATGGGTGATTACTGGTTTTGAAGATTATTTCAAACGAATTCAACCTTTTGTACAAACGCAAGTCGTTGAATTACCTATGGCGAAGCGAGGCAAAAATGATTCTGAAGCGGATATTTTAAAATACTGTCAAATTGAAGGAGACAGTATTTTAAATGCGATGAAACCCAATGAAGTCTTGATCGCGCTAGAAGTGGGTGGACGTGAATTAAGCACTGAAAAACTTGCAGATACCATGAAACAATGGATGCTTGAAGGAAATGATGTCGTGCTAGCCATAGGTGGTCCCGATGGACATTCTGATGCTGTACGCAAAGCAGCAGCTTGGCATTGGTCACTATCAAAACTCACTATGCCCCACCCGATGGTACGTATTTTACTGATTGAACAATTGTATCGAGCGATGACTATCAATCACAATCATCCCTATCATCGAGCGTAATCTAAAACAGTGTTCTGGTTTTAGAACAATCTGTTGAACCCAATCAACTTTTAAATTGTGCTTATCTTTGTCACCATAAGCATGTATTTCTATTCAGGTGCTTGATTATGAATCTGCAAACATTACCGGGGTTATTTATTTCTCATGGTTCACCAATGCTTGCACTTGATCCTGAGCAAGTCGGACCAGCTTTACATCGTTTGAGTCATAATCTTCCGAAACCAGAAGCAATCATTGTCATGTCTGCACACTGGGAAAGTCAGGCTCTGGAAGTCAGCACATCAACGCGACCACAAACTTGGCATGACTTTAGAGGTTTCCCTCCGGAGCTATATCAAATCCGTTACCCTGCTGCTGGTGCACCTGACTTAGCAGAAAAAATACTAGCACTATTTGCAGAAGCCGGCATATCTGCCCATGCAAATAGTACACGACCACGAGATCATGGTGTCTGGATGCCTTTATTACATATGTATCCAGATGCAGATATTCCTGTGATTGAGATTTCACTTCCAATCTCGATGAGTTCCGATGATATTTATAAAATCGGAAAAGTCCTTGCCCCATTACGAGAACAGCAAATTTTACTGATTGGTTCGGGTAGTATTACCCACAACCTAGCTGAACTTTCATGGCAAGCTGATGCAGATGTACCACTATGGGCAAGCACTTTCCGCAATACTGTTGTCCATAAACTCTCTCATCAAAATTATGATGCAGTTCTTGACTGGCCTTCACTCCCTTATGTACAGCGTAACCATCCAACACTCGAGCATTTTGCACCACTCTTTTTTGCGATGGGAACAGGTAACCGTTTTAATATCGTCCATAGTAGTTTCTCCATGGGTTCCCTAGGAATGGATATTTATCGTTTTGATTAACCCAGTGACTAGGCGAATTACTTGCCTCCATTTTTGAACAATTGCTCTATAAAAGTGGATTTTCACACACGTTAATCCACTAAAACTTTTATATTTTTATTATATTTTACAAATTGACACATTTAACGAACTTAATGCATAAAGTGCCGTCATGCGCTTCTTTTAAGAATACTTTAAGCTATTAGCTGCTATTTTTTATGTGTTGTTTAGAAAATGAAAATCAAATACTT
>NZ_GG665949.1:220669-222938 GCF_000156555.1 Acinetobacter sp. ATCC 27244 | reverse complement strand
ACTTAATTCTTGCTTTACTCCCTTTTTCTTTGATGGCGTGTCAAACGGTACAAAATGTTGCAGATCATGTAAGCACAGAAGTCAACATGGCTGCTGCAAAAAAACTCACTGATTATCGCTGGACTTATCAAGCATCTACAGCCTCAAAACCATTGGTACTAAACTTTAATAGTAACCAACAATTATCAATCCAAACGGGTTGTAATGGTCAAGGGGGTACTTGGAAAGTTGAAGGCGGCAATATCATTACAACTTCAGCATTGGTATCAACGATGATGGCATGCTCTGATGATTTAATGCAGCAAGAACGCTTATCAGCAGATATCTTTAGCGAGAAAAAAGTACCGTTCCAAGTCAGCACATCAGATAACCAAGCAATTTTGACTGTAACCGACAGTAAAGGTCAAAAACACGTATTTACAGGTGTTAAAATGACTGAAAGCAAACTTTTGACCAACTATACTTGGTCTTACCAACCAACTGAAACTAAAAAACCAATCGTTTTAAGCTTTTTAGATAACAATCGTTTATCAGTAGACACTGGTTGTAACCGTCAAAATACATCTTGGAAAGTTGAAAATGATGTGATTGTTACAGGTGATTTGGCTTCTACACTTATGGCGTGTGAACCTACACTGATGAAACAAGAACAATTCGCTGGCGATCTTTTACAAAAGCGCCAAATTCCATTTGAAATGAATGTAAGCGACTTGGATCAACCGACGCTTGTCGTACGTGATACGAAAGGTCAAGCTTATACATTTGTTGGTAAAATGACACCTGAAGCGAAGTACCAAACTGAGCCAAAAACAGTATTCTTGGAAATTGCACCAGAAACAAAATCATGTGTTGGCGTAGCACCACAAACTTGTATGCAAGTTCGTGAAATTAAGTATGATGACAAAGGCATCAAAACTTATGCTGATAAAGACTGGTCACTTTATTATGGTCAAATTGAAGGATTTGAACATAATCCAAATCAACGTGTAATCGTTCGTGTTAAGCGTTTTGAAGTTAAAAACCCAGCAGCAGACCAATCAAGCCTAGCTGATGTATTAGATATGGTTGTTGAACAAGAAGTTGTTAAGAAACCTTAATACATTGCTATAAATAAAAACTCCGATGTTTTTACATCGGAGTTTTTATTTGCTCGGTAAAATACTAATAAATACCTTGAGCCAAAATTGCATCAGCAACTTTCACAAATCCTGCAATATTTGCTCCATCCACATAGTTCACTGTACCATCTTCTTTGGTGCCATATTTCAAACAATTGGCATGAATATCTTTCATGATGGCATGTAATCGCTCATCAACCTCTCCATGCGACCAACCTAGACGCAAAGCATTCTGTGACATTTCAAGACCAGACGTCGCAACACCACCCGCATTGGATGCTTTACCTGGAGCATAGAGAATTTTGGCGGTAATGAACTTTTCAACTGCATCTAATGTACAAGGCATGTTTGCACCTTCTGCAACACAGATCACCCCATTTGCAAGTAATGACTCAGCATCTTTTTCTTCTAATTCATTTTGAGTTGCACATGGTAAGGCAATATCTACGGGAATATGCCAAGGTGTCTTACCTTCAAAATATTCAAAACCATGTCTTGACGCAAACTCGGAAATACGACCACGCTGAATATTTTTAAGCTCCATAATTTCAGCCAGCAATTCATCGGTAAAACCATTTTTTAAATATACTGTGCCGTTTGAATCAGAGAGTGTTACGACTTTTGCCCCTAAAAACATTGCTTTTTCTGCCGCAAATTGAGCAACGTTTCCTGAACCTGAGATTGAAACTATTTTGTCAGTAAAATTTTCACCGCGCGTTTTGAGCATTTCCTCAGCAAAATACACTGCACCATATCCAGTGGCTTCTGGGCGCATCAGGCTTCCACCAAACGAAACTCCTTTGCCAGTAAACACACAAGCTGTATCGTTACTGAGCTTTTTCATCATGCCAGCCATGAAACCGACTTCACGCCCCCCAACGCCAATATCGCCCGCTGGAATATCAGTATTCGGACCTAAATGACGATATAATTCGATCATTAAGGCTTGGCAAAAGCGCATAATTTCAGCTTCTGACTTTCCTTTTGGATCAAAATCCGAACCGCCCTTTCCACCACCCATAGGTAATGTAGTTAAAGCATTTTTAAAAGTTTGTTCAAAGCCTAAAAACTTTAGAATCGATAAATTCACCGATGGGTGAAAGCGCATACCACCTTTATATGGGCCAATCGCAGAATTGTATTGAATACGG
>NZ_GG665949.1:217116-219885 GCF_000156555.1 Acinetobacter sp. ATCC 27244 | reverse complement strand
AAAGCGCGGTTAACATGAGTTTGGCCTTGATCATCCATCCAAGAAACTCGGAATTGAATTGCTCTCTCAGGTTCTACCAAACGCTCCAATAAACCATATTGCGCATATTTGGGATTCTTCTCAATGAATGGCCACAAGCTCAGCATTACTTCTTCAACAGCTTGTAAAAATTCAGGTTGATCAGGATCTCTGGCTTTCACATAAGCTAGAAAGTCATTTAAGCTATTGTATTTCAACATTCACCCCCGAGTAAGTGATTTATATTGGTGCGAAAAATGCACCAATAAAGAATATCTCATAGAATGAATATAGATTACTATTCCACTTTTTTACTAAACTTTTTAATTTTTAAATATTTATATAATTTTCAAATACTTAATTTTAAAAATATTCATTATTTTGATAAAAAATGTTGATAATTACATGTGAATTTGAGGTCAATTTATAGAAAATATAAAATTAGGAATATTTAAGGCATAGTTTTTATGCACCAAACAAGAAAATCAATGCACCACATTTGAACAATCATGGATTTTGGCAAAAAATCTTTCTAACTCTTACTAAGATGGACACATTGTACATGCAAACGATTACAAACCACTAAAAACCTGTTTGTGCAGAAAGTGAAATACATTCTGCTACCCCATTCAAATTTTTTGATTAAGTGATTTTTGCACCATCTAATTTTAAAATGCACTTAAAGAGTCATCATAAATCTCTAATCTTTGAATGCGACCTTCGATTTTTAATAAATCATACATTGCGTTCTTTTTGCTCTATATAACTTTCTGGATATAGATCTTTTTCAATGACTTTTCGATATTCATAAACAGATTCTAAAAGAATTTTATAATCATCACTATAGTGGCGTCCCGACAGTAAAAAAATTTCTTCAGGATCATCAAAACCATATATCTTAAATATTTCTTCTGATTTCTCTGAAAAATGTTTAAGCGATTTAAAAGTATTCTTAACAATAAATAATAAAACAAAGTAAAATAGAATGAAGATCCCCCCCCAACTCAATAAAGTTTCTTTATCAAAATCTCCACTTATTAGAATGATGATAGTTAAAATAACCATCCCTAACAGATACCATACTCTTGCGCCCTTAATTGCAGATGAATAACTTTTTTTTACCCCTCCCCCCATACCAACTTGCATATGGAGTAAACCTGTTTTAGGACTCAATACTGAATAAAGCTCATATAAGTTTTTTTCTAATCTCCTAGCCACGCAAATAACATATTCATTTTCAACTATTAGAGCACGATGGAATTGACCAACAAAAACGTTCTCACCTATTTCCATAACAACAGATTGTATATGTAAACGGCTTTGTGATGCTAAAAAAACTGTTTGTGCTCCTAATGATACACTTTCAGCAACACTAGATAGAATCGCAGATGAAGTAATTTGATTATCGCCAGTATTAGCTAATGTATTCAACGTCCCTTCATGAATTTCTAATTTATTAATACGACCTTCAAATTTAACCAAATCATACATAATTAAACACTCATAATTGCTTTAGTAAATTCTTCATATTCTTCGCTTTCACTCTTGAATGGCTTCTCATCACTATCAATTTTACGGAAAGCAGACTTTTGACACCAATTCTGCATTGCATCATCTAACACACAGTTTCTTAAGAAAATCTCTAATGCTACTGTAGCTACAGTTATTAAAGTCAAACTTGCAACTGCTCTAGCTCCCATTAATACAGAAGCAAGCATATTAGTGGTGATTTTCCCACTAATCCGTTTTACAATCTCACTTGATGAGTAAGACAATATAGTTGAAAACAATGATAATGCTTGGCCTAAAGTTAAAAGCACCCCTGCCGCATATCTAATTCTAAGAAGATTCTTTAAAATCTTATCATCAGTATCTTTCAATGTTTTATGCTCTATCATTAAACCAATAACGCCTCCAATTGTCCCCAAACTAGCAGCAAACAACCTGAGAGCTTGAGCTTTGCTAGCTACTGTTGCTCCTTTATGTAACCAGTTTTCACCTAACATATCAAATGCAACAGCTGAGACTAAGAATGATGCCCCAACCAATTGTACCGAAAGCTCAGGTTTATCTTTTAGATCATTTTTCCAAGCATCATATTGGAAATAGAAATTTAACAACTCAAAAATACCAACGATTGCCAGTATCCTATTCTTAGTAATTTCAGGTTTACCTTTTACAGACAATGTAACTGCATTCTTGATTTCAGTTGCTCTGGTATTACGATAAGTATAATTCACACCAGCATTTTGCGGTAAAGATGCTCTAGCCGCTTCTCTAAACTCAAGATTATACATCAGTCGAGCTAAAGGTACTTGTTGTGCGAAATCACCTGATCTCAGATATAACAATCGTGCGGTATGCGTATAAGCTCCAGCAGTTGCAACCACATTGATCTGACTAACATGTAAAGTTTTTAGACGTAAATTACCAAACTCTTTCAATGCTGTATTGAGCATCAATGACATCCAATAGAATAGTTTATCGAATGCTTTGAAGTCTCGAGTAGTGATGAATTTTTTTCCTTCAATACTACCTAACCAGCTATCAAAAGCCGCATCTGCTTCTTTAAATACAGTGAAACCCTGCTTACTATAATCAAGTAAATCTTTTGCGGAACTTTCACTTGCAAAAATCTTCTCATATTCAGTCATTAATGACTTATTATTAAAACAGTAAGCGCGGAGAAATAAGTTTTTATCCGAAACCTTTTTCTCACAAATCCAAGTATTGAGTAAATCCTTACCTTTT
>NZ_GG665949.1:199130-216586 GCF_000156555.1 Acinetobacter sp. ATCC 27244 | reverse complement strand
GCCTTTTTGTAATAGATTCATTCCATACATTAAATCGAGTAATAATGCATGGAAAATAAAACCATTACTTTCCTTAGCAACTTTACCCTGTTTTAACTCTTCACTCTGATCAAAATAAAAAAGACCTTTTATAAGATTAGAAGAAACTAGCCAATTATAATGATCATCTACATAACGTGCAGCCGCGTTATAGCTTTCATCAGATTTTTTGTCGACATTTTTACGAAATTCCTCCAATGCATCTATATCTAATTGTTTACGATATTTTTCCCATGCTTTATCACCCCCAACAGTCGCTTGTTTAACGGCCTCTGCTCTCTTTTTTTCGAGCTCAGCCGCAGCTTTAGCAGATGCATTTTTTTCGAAATTTTTTAGATTCTCAAGTCTTTTTTTATCCCCCATACGTTCAGCTCGTTGAATCGCAGCTTGGAGATGGGGATCTGTGATTTGCTTTCTCTGCTGTTCGTTTGAATCAATACGCTTAAACTTCGCCTGAATTGAATTAGCAATTAATGTTTCCTTCATATTATCAATCAAGGTCATCGTTTGAAGTTTGTGCTCATTACTAAAGCCATTCTCTTGTTTTTTTAGAAAACTATCGAGACCTTGGAAACTCAAAATATTACGATCTTCATTCAGTTTAGAAGTTATTCCAATTGGATCATATAAAGCGACGCCAATATGGTCTTTTGGCTTTTCATTAAACTTTTTGTTAATCGCACTCCAACGACTAGAACCAAAACTATCCAAAGGTAATGCTACTGTCCCTAACTCACCCGTTGATAAACAATGCTGCTGACTACTCCCCTTAGCAACATCAATTTTTTGCCAATAACCAGAACTAACATACTGATCCGCATTTTTTTCAAATTGAGCTCTCATTTTTTGAGTGAGAGGTGCATGCGCATGCAATAAATAAACTATCTGTGCATCATCATTATTTATAGAGGGTACAGTAATCAAGGATGCATTTGCACTATGTCCTGCTTTATTACATGCAAAATCTTGTGCCACAATGGGCGGTTTCGCTCCTATTGGAAATTCCTGATGATAGCCTTTTTTATTGGTAATATAAGCGACCCATTCTTTTTTCCCTGATTTTCTTTTTATCAATAAATATAGATAACCAGAATTAATCATGCGAACAGTATATTTATAATGTTTAAGTGAAATATTGGTTACATTCGCACCTAGCTGAGCAGGTAACGGTTTTACCCCCATACGAGCAACCGAATATCTTAACGGAAGAATATTGATCCCAGTAGGCCTACAAAAGTTAGTACACTCTTTTTTATCAACTTGCGTTACAGGTATTTTTTTATTTTGTGTGGTAGCGGCTTTAGCCTGTTGACTAATTTTATTCGCATTCGGACTTACACCAAGTTTTTGCGTAACTTTCTGTTGCTGTTGAGCAGGTGTTCCATAAATTTGCATTTGTCTCGCAAAAGTTGGTTTTTCATTAGACATGGTACACCCCTTCTGATTCCTGTTTAACTTGCAAATATTGATGTTCTTCTAAATAACTCATTGCATCGGTGAAAGATTCTTCACGAACTCTGTCAGTCCAATATTGTGTTAATACTTTATTTACAGTCGGGCTATGCATAAAATCATGATGTAAAATAACCGAATACATGCCATAAGCAATTAAATCCGTGACAAATAAAATTCCGTATTGTTTAATGGCTTTATCGAGCGATTCTAAAATTAGGTTGTGATTAATTTCCAACTCACTATCATATATAAGAGATTGTTTAATCACTGTATTAGATAACTCTATCAAATCAAGTCTTTGTGATTCTATTTCATTAAAGCTAAAAGGGAAAACTTGCAATCTTTCTTCCATTCGAACTTCATATAACCCATTGAAAAAAACAAAACTCCAATGTTGTAAAATTGATTCAATTTGCTCACTTTTTTGATGAATAATAGTAGGCAAATATACCAAAACACGTGCATCGTACCATCTAAAAATAAACTTGTTTTTTGCATCTTTTGCAATCAAAAACTTCCTATAGATCTCTACAGTTACCTTCAGATCATCAACATATCCAAATCCACAAATAAAATAACCATCTTCTTGCTGATCCAAATTTAATAATAATGTATCCGTAAGAAAGTTAAGCGTGTTCTCTAAATCCTCTTTTTTCTTTATCTTAATAAAAAATAAATCTGCTTTCTTATTTCGACTTGATGCAGCAAGCTCTATAGGTTCTTTCTCAAAATCAGTTAAGTTTTGTGTAAATTCATCAAAAAAACCATTGAGTAAAGTTTCGTCACATAACAAAGTTACATGGCCATATTTTTCAAAAGAACTCAGAATAACATCGCTTAGCTTTTCCGATGTTAATTCTGCTTTATTTAATAATAGATTCATTAGTCTAGTATCACTTTTGCTGAACCACTTTTCGCTGCATCGGCCTGCTTCGCCGAACAATCAGGTAAATCAATCGCAGGAACACTGACAGATGCTCCACTCTTCAACAAATGCTGCCCTGCTTTCACCTCAAACTTTCCACCTGTAGTCGGGAAAACTCCACCACCATTAATTTCTAGTTGAGAACCTCCAGCCAAGATCACAATTTTCTTTTTCGCCGTAATTTCAATGCGTCCCTCTGTTGAAGTCACTTGCAAAGCATTCCGAGCAATCAGATCAGCCCCACCCCCTTGTGCCTGTATCTCAACCTTGCCTTTGCCTGCAACTTGTTTAATTCCATTTTGTGCTGCAAATAGACTGATCTTTTGGCTGGCTTGGGCAATCAAGTTCTTTTGGGTGGTCAGGTTAATACTGTCGCCTGCAAATTGGTTCAGTTGTCCATCCGCGGACAGATGTATGTCTTCTGAGGTGCTAAGTCCGATGCCATTCGGTGAGCTAAGTAACAGCATCGCTTGTTCAAAGCGGGCTATCTTCTCTTGGATTTGTTCTGCAAATGCCTGTAATTGCTCTACTGATTCTAATTCATCCGTTTGTTGGTTCTTTGCCACTTCACTCAGGGCTTTGGCATTGTTTTGGTTGCCTTCCAGCTGTTGTTTGGCTGTTTGCGCTTCAAGGTGTTCGCCTTGTGCTTGGTCTTGTGCATGGGTGCTGATCAGTAAGCCTTCGCCTGCTCGAATCGCACCCCATTGGTCTGTGCGGAGTTCAAAGCCTTCGCCTCGGTCTTCGCTTTCTGCTTGGGCTTTGGGATGGCTCAGCTTGCCGAGATTGAGTTGACTGGCTGCATGGCTACTTTGTAGTTGGGCACTGATCTGTCCTGTAGTGTCATCAAAGCGCAGTTGGTTGTAGCCTGAACCTTGGTATTCTTTGGATTTGATCCCTGCCAGTTTTTTGGTATCAGGTAATTTGCCTTGGTCATCGAATTTTGTTGGACTGCGTTGTGCTTCGTGGAGTCGTCCTGTGACAAAGGGACGGTCAATGTTGCCATCAAAGAAGTCGATGACGACGATTTCTCCAATGCGGGGTAGGAAGCGTGCGCCATAGCCTTCGCCTGCCCAAGGAGTGAGTACATCCACCCAAGCTGAATCGGTATCGTTGTTGTTGCTGCCTGCACCACCATCGTGGCTATGGTCGTCATTGCGGGTAAACAGGAAGCGAACTTTGATTCGTCCCCATTCATCCACATGGATTTCTTCGCCTTCGGGTCCCACTACTCTGGCACGTTGTGGGTGAGCAGCTGGACGGTGTTGCAGTGGATGGTATTCGGGTACGGTTTTAATATTTCGGCGTTGTAGCGTCAGTTGGTTGGCTTGGCGTTCTTCTGGGTTTGTGTTTTGGTGATCTTGCCATTGGCTTTGGGTGATCAGTTGATGGACTTGTTGTTGTAAGTCTTTTGGTAGGTTGTTTTGGTTGTAGTAGCTTTTGGCGGTGATTAGAAATTCTTGGTCTGCACCACTGTGTTGATCGATCTCTGGGTGTTCGTTGAGTTTAAACCAGTAGCCTACTTGGGTGTCTCGCACTGTAGTACTGGCGATAAATTGTTTGGCTTGGGCATCGTGGTAGTGACTGAGGTGTTGGTTCAGTTTTTCGATTTGGGTGTTGCCTGATGCTGTTGCACCATCTTCACCATTCAGGTCTTGCATCCATGCGGGGGTGAAGTGCCATGCGTCTTCGAGTCCTAAGCTGGCGTTGTCGTGTTGTTGACTATGTTGGTGTTTGCTTTGAACGCTACCTGCTCCGTCTTCTTGTTCTAAGGCATCGGCTTGCCAACGTTGGATATGGACTGCTGTGGGTTGTAGCGCACGTTCTGCAATGAGGCTGGTCATGCTGTCGTATTGTTCGGTGGCACTGCTACGGTGGTAGCGAATTGTTCTTCGATTTAAGGCTTGGTATTGGCTGTTGTCATCGATCAAGCGAAGTTTTTGTGCTTGGATTGGACTGTTGCTGTTGGCAACGTTCAGTTGAGTTTCATCGATCAGCCAGTTAATGCCTTCGCTTCGGAGCAGTCGGGTAATGAAGTCGTAGTCGCTTTCATTGGCTTGCATCACAAAGGGACGGATGTCGTAGTCTTGTTTGATCCCACCAAGGTCGAGTGTAAGACTTGATGCAAATAGTGGGCTGCGTTGTTGCCATTCTTTGAATAGGGTTTGTACGATGTCGAGTACATTTTTATTCATAAACACGCGGCTGTTTCGGCGTTTATGCCACAGCGCGGTTGCATCTTGGAGTTTGAGTTTATACAGCGTGAGGCTACCGTCAGATTGTCCTTGTACGGCTTCTGTGATAATCCCTGTGGTTCTAAATAGTGTACCTGTATCAGTAACTTGGTCTATCGCTGCCTGACAACCGATGAACTGTTTTAATGGGATGTGGGCGTTAGTTGATAGGCAGATCAGTTCTGCAGTCATGCCCTGATTAATGGCATGCTGACCTTGAATTTTTTGGAGGAAGACTTGTTGATTTAAGCTCGGATTGGCAAATTGTATGTGTATCGCACGTTTTTGTGCGGTAAGACCTAATTGGTCAAGCGCTTTGAATATATTGTTCAACATTTGTTATAAAATATCGCCTAAAATCTCGAGCATTCTATAAGAAACATACAAGTTCGTCTATGTATTTAATGTTATAGATCTGGCGCAAAAGTCAACGTCTCCTCCAAGGTGACTCGTCGTAGACAGTGATTATTGCTATACTATCGATCCTGTTTTTGCTGTTCCCATGTTCATGTCATCATCTGTGCAACATTCGCTTATTGTTCAAATAGACCAACACCTACCCCAAACACAATGCGGTTTGTGTGGGCATCGTGACGGATGTTTGCCTTATGCTAAAGCCATTGCAGAAGGTGAAGATGCCAACAAATGTGTACCAGGCGGACAACCAGTTGCAGATGCTTTAGCAACACTCCTGCAACGTCCTCGATTGGTTGCTGAACCAAGTGTTTGGGAGATTCAGGCCGATGGTCGTCCACAACGTATGAAAGCAATCATTCGTGAGGATGAATGTATTGGCTGCACCAAATGCATTAGTGCTTGCCCTGTTGATGCCATTATTGGAAGTGGCAAATTAATGCATAGTATTTTGACCGACTTGTGTACAGGTTGTGAATTATGCATTCCTCCTTGTCCGGTTGACTGCATTGATTTGATCCCAGATACCAAACCATTGCCAACCGAAGTACAACGCACAACAGAACAAGACGATTTAAGACATCGTTACTATGCACATATCCAACGTGAAGAAAGACGGCGTATTCATCGCAAAGGTCCAATTGTACGTGCAGAAATTGATGTCGAGTTTTTTGCTCAATTTTCTCAGACAGTGAACAATGTCCCTGTCATTACACTCGCTGAACAACCAAAAGAAAAGCCATCGCTAGATGCAAAAACCACGATTGAACTTGCCAAGATCCGGACTCAAATCAAGAAATTAGAAAAGCAACTCAGTGTACGTGCGGATGAACAAAAACAAACACAACTCATTGCTCTCCAACAACGTTTAAATGAATTGCAAGGAATCTAAAATGCCTGTCAAAAATATGACCAAAAAGCAAATTCAGATTTTCTTTGAACGTCTACGAGAGCAACGTCCAAATCCTCAAACTGAGCTCAACTATAGTTCACCATTTGAACTACTAATTGCAGTTATGCTTTCTGCACAAGCCACAGATGTCAGCGTCAATAAAGCGACCGATAAGCTTTATCCAATTGCAAATACGGCACAAGCCATTTTAAATCTCGGTGTTGATGGGTTAAAAGAATATATTAAGACGATCGGTCTCTATAATGCCAAAGCAGAAAATGTGATTAAGACCTGTCAGATTCTGGTCAACCAATATCAAGGACAAGTCCCTGAAACACGCAAAGAACTTGAAGCCCTACCTGGTGTAGGACGCAAAACAGCCAATGTTGTTTTGAATACCGCATTTGGTCAACCTACGATGGCTGTGGACACACACATTTTCCGAGTAGGAAATCGCACAGGCCTAGCGATTGGAAAAAATGTGCTCGAAGTTGAAGCTCGACTGATTAAAGTCATTCCGAAAGAATTTATCATCGATGCACACCATTGGTTAATCTTGCATGGGCGCTATTGTTGTATCGCACGCAAACCCAAATGTGGCGAATGTATTGTTTCAGATGTATGTCATTGGCCCGACCGTTTTGAGTTCGGGGCGAACAAAGCAATTACAGTTAAAAATCTCAATTAATCTTGAGATTTTTTTTGCTGCTGTAATTTAGGATGAAGCTGACGCGCTTTACCATGTTTTTTATTTTCCAAAGCTTGTTGCTGTTGTACATGGCGCAGCATTTTTTGGCTTTGATACAATAAAAAAAGCAATAATGCAAAACTCAAAACCACGGCAATAATCAAGATAAACTTCAGCATTATTTTCTCCCAAATAAAAAGAGCTCTATATTCAGAGCTCTTTTATCATCAACAATTTAGATTACTTGTCTAAAATTGCGAACAAATCTTTTTGAACGTCTTCAATTGCACGTAAACCATCCAACTTATTGTAAGTTGGTGCATTTTCGCCTGAAGCAGCACGTCCTTGGTAGAAACCAACCAATTGCTCAGTTTCGCTGTGGTATGAACCTAGACGCTTACGAATGGTTTCCTCTTGATCATCTGGACGCTGTACCAAGTCTTCGCCAGTCTCATCATCTTTACCTTCCACTTTTGGTGGATTGTAAACAATATGATATACACGACCAGAAGCTGGATGTTGACGACGACCAGAAAGACGTTGAACAATTTCTTCGTCTGGTACATCAATCTCAATCACATGATCAATGCTAATACCTGCCACTTCTAATGCTTCAGCTTGTGGAATGGTACGTGGGAAACCGTCAAAAATACAACCGTTTTCACAGTCAGGCTGAGCAATACGTTCTTTAACTAAGCCAATAATTAGCTCGTCAGAAACCAAACCACCTGACTCCATAACGCTTTTCGCTTTTAAGCCAAGTTCAGTACCTTCACGAATTGCAGCACGGAGCATATCACCGGTTGAAATTTGTGGGATATTGTAGCGCTTACAGATCAACTGAGCTTGGGTACCTTTGCCTGCCCCAGGTGGTCCGAGTAAAATAATGCGCATAAAGAACATCCTCATCTAAAAACAATAAATCTTAAATTGAGCAATATCATACAGATTTATCGCTCAACCAACATCAAATTAATTATAAGAAAGCAACAAATAAGTGAATTAAACCAGCGAAGAAACCAGTTACACCACCCAGTACAATTAAAATCCATTCATCCTCTTGGAATGCAGGGCGTAATAAGTTCTGGAATTCTTTCGGCGTCAGTTCACGAATTCGATCTCTAAACATTTGAAAGATTTTCTGTGCACGGCTTGCATTCAAGGCTGGATCACATACTGGACCCATGGTAATTTCAATCGAACGATCAATCAAGTCGGTCTTTAGTCTAGCATACTCTCTTGGCCCTAAAGATAATTGCAATGATGTTCGCACCAAAGGTGTTTCCATAATTTCATTGATATGACGTTTAACGATACGGCGCGTTTTATCTTTTTTACTACCATACATCATTTCAGTCATAATCGACTTCAATGTAATCAGATCTTCTGTTACGACACTGGCAAATACATCCGAAACCTCTTCTTGACGTTTCATAAATGCACCCTGCACATTGTAAGTACCAATCTTAAGTACAGGCACAATCCAAGGGAATTTACGGTCTTTGGTTAAACGGAAAATCTGAGGATAACGAATCGGATGTGGTTCAATCGGATTGAATACCATCCAGATCGCGATCCAGTTGGTCAAGAAGCCCCAAATCGCCGCCCAAAATGGAACTGTCCAATGCCAAGGTACAATGAACCAAACAATCATTTGGAAAATACCAAAGAACATCCCGATCAATGCACTGATATGCCAAATAAAGTTAATTTCTTTTTGGCCAACTTTAAGGAACATACGCACCATTAAACGGCGATCACCTTCCATTTGGCTCACGACCATTTCACGCATATCGACCAATGACTCAACGTTCATGGTCAGTTCAGTCACCAATTCTTTCAGTGTATTTGGTAACTGTTTATGTGCTTGGGCATAGATACGACGTTTAATCGAATACGGTAGGTTTTCCCATAGCACCGCATTTCGATCAATCATGACCTCATCAATCAAGTGCTCAAGTTCAAATCCAACTTGCTCACCAATGATCATTGCCATGTCTTCAGGATCCATCGCCTCCAAAAATTCACGCAATGAACCCAATTTTGATAGTGTATTGTCAGTAATAATGCCTGAAATACGCCCTGCTTTGCGTGGCACGATGCCCTGCCATCCTACGGGCAATGGCCCTAAGTGAAATCCCCAAAATTTAATTGGGTAGAACACCATTTTTAAAGCCATCCACACGTGCGCCCATGTCACAAAAGCAGTGACGGGGATAATGCTGAGGACTGCCCAAAAATCTGGACGAGCTAAAAAAATCTGCCACAATTCATTGACGTAATCAAACATGCATGACTCTCAGAATTATTGATACATTATGACTCATCGGCGTTAAACAACTTGTTCACACTTATAAGCCAAAACTTAAGGTATAAGAGAATTGAATTGTAGGTTCTGTTTTCTCTATGAGATCACCATTCGCATTTTTCATACGCTCACCTGCTCCAATTCCCACACTAAAGGTACTGATACGTTCCGAATTCAACCACACGAACGCAAGATCGACACCCGCGCCTAAGCGCGCTTTTTCTTCATTATCTATTTGCTTACTTTCAATATGGCCAACATACGCTCCGATGTAATAACCATTTTTATCTGTACCTGTTAGGTGGTACGGATAGCGAAATCCAAGTTGCCCACCCGCAGGATTGTCATCATTCATGAATGCACCTGCTTTAGCATAGGCGATTCCATAAGGGTTTACCCACTCCAAATTGGCGTGTAATAGTTTTTTAGTGAAACCTGCCCCAACATTCCATGTTGAAACCTTTGCATCTGTCAATTTCGCTTCAGGAAGAAATGAGTTTCCTTCAGCATGCGCCAAACCACTAACCGCCGTAACCGCGAGTAAAAGATAAATTTTTCTCATTATTTTCTCCATTTTCCCTAAGAGTGTGTATTGGTATGTCCTATCTCAAGCCGTTTGTGACTTTAACAGAATTATTTTGCTTCTAATATACAAGACCGTACAATTTTAATGTCTGCAAAGTCAAAAACGGTCAATCAAACATTTGCATGATTCGTTGAAAATTCTACAGTAAGATCATGCAACTTACGTTAAAATATTCAGTCTTTGTATTCTCTCAATCTTGTAATTAAGTCGATACCCTATGAAACAGCACTTTCCTTTAAAAAACATGCAACAAGAAAAGCGCATTTATAAGGGTCGAATTTTCTTTGCAATGTTTGTTGTCGCAACTTTTTTACTGTTGCTGATCTGTCGTTATGCATATTTACAGATTGTTCATTACGATGATTTTACAACAGCATCAGATAAGAACAGGATTCGTTTGCAACCACTGCCACCTGCGCGTGGTTATATTTATGACCGTAATGGCATTTTATTGGCAGATAACTATCCTGTATTTACTGCCACGCTTAGCCGCACTGATGTCAGTGATATTGATGATACATTGGAACGTCTCATTCCCGTATTAAGCCTGACACAAGAAGACGTGGATCGTTTTAAAAGTCGTGTCAAAACTGCCCGAAAAACTGAACGTATTGCGATCAAACTCAATTTAAATGAAGCCGATATTGCTAAATTTAGTGAGGTCAAATATGCATTTCCCGGCGTAAAAATTGAAACGCAAATGACACGCTATTATCCATTTGGCGAATTATTTGCACACGTCATAGGCTATGTTGGACGTATTAATGACCGAGAATTAAGGGCGATTGATAAAGACTTATATGCAGGAACAAACCTAATCGGGAAAATCGGTGTAGAAAAAAGCTACGAAGAATTACTACATGGACATCCAGGTTATGAATCTGTTGAAGCCGATGCACACGGTAATGTGCTTCGTAAGCTAGGACGCAAAGATCCAACGCGTGGCAATGATTTATATTTATCCTTGGATTATGGTTTACAAACTATTGCATCGGAACAATTGGCTGGGCGACGTGGTGCTATTGTCGCCATGGATCCTCGTACTGGTGAGATTTTAGCTCTCGTTTCTAGCCCAAGCTTTAACCCTAATCTGTTCGTCACCGGCATTAGTTACAACGATTATGGGTCATTACGTGACAACCCTGATCAACCATTATTTAACCGTGCAGTACAAGGTGTATACCCTCCGGGTTCAACGATTAAGCCGATGTTTGGCTTAGGCGGAATTCATTATGGTTTAGTGGATTGGAACACAGCGATTTCCGACCCTGGTTATTTCTCACTACCTGGAGATAGCCACCGCTTCCGTGACCATAAGAAAAGCGGTCATGGACTGGTCAATATGCACAAAGCTCAAATCGTTTCTTGTGATACCTATTTCTATGTCTTGTCTTATCGTATGGGCATTGAAAAAATGAATGAGTGGATGCGCCAATTCGGTTTTGGTGAGAAAACAGGAATTGATTTACCTAGTGAAAGTACTGGCCTATATCCAAGTCCTGAATGGAAAATGAGAACCCGTAATGCCAAATGGTTAAAGGGTGAAACCATTTCTGTGAGTATTGGACAAGGTGCTTTTACAGCGACACCACTTCAACTGGCAATGGCAACAGCAATTACAGCCAATCAAGGTGCACATGTAACCCCTCATGTATTACGTGAGACCAAAGGTACAAAGAAGCATGATGTTCACAACGCACCTGATGGACAAATTCAATTTAATGGCACACTCGATGACTGGGTAAAAATGCGTGAAGCAATGGTCGATGTCATTCAATCAGGGACTGGCCGAGGAATCAAAAGCGGTTTGCAATATTCGATTGCTGGTAAAACAGGTACCGCTCAAGTGAAAAGTATTGCACAGGGCAAGCGTTATAACGAAGCTGCACTCTCTGAACGTCAGCGCGATCATGGTCTATTTGTAGGTTTTGCCCCTGCTGAAAATCCAGAAATTGCCATTGCAGTCGTTTGGGAAAATGGTCGAAGTGGTGGTGCTGCAACACAAATTGCACGCCCAATTTTTGACTATTGGCTAGTTAAACGTAAGACAGAACCACTAAGACCAGCCAATCACCAAATCAGCGGTGGTCTAATGACCGCAGGTATCAAACCAGGTGAGTTACCGAGTGGAAATGTATCAACAACTACGCCTGCACCTCCAACTGACCAACCAGCTCAACCTGCCGATGGAATTTCAGAATAATGAAGAACCAGCTACGTATTATTGGTGGAGAATGGAAACGACGTGTTTTACCATTTGCCAGTATCGAGGGTTTACGCCCTACCCCAGATCGCGTGCGAGAAACCTTATTTAATTGGTTAATGTGGGATATCCAAAATGCACAGGTTTTAGATCTGTGCAGTGGTTCAGGTGCACTTGGCTTTGAAGCACTATCACGTGGTGCAGCACAAGTGGTCATGATCGAACCGAATACCACACAAGCACGTTATTTAAAAGACAACCTTCAGCTACTCAAAGCTCAAAACTGTCGCCTCATTATCAGCACAGCTCAACAAGCATTAAACAAATTAACTGAACAATTTGATGTTGTATTTCTCGATCCACCTTATAGCCTCGATTTATGGCAAGAGTTATCAACGTTGGCTGATCGATTGATTAAAGATAACGCTTATATCTATGTTGAAGCAGACCGCGAATTATCCCAAATCCAATTACCTGCATCATGGCAAAAAATAAAAGAAACCAAAGCTGGACAAGTTCGAGCAGCGTTATACCAAAAGAAAATTTAAAATAGGCGTAACCAGAAAAAACGAATTAATTGCCCTCGATCAAATGGGAAACTGGACAGATACTCATAGCCAATTCGATTGCTCGAGTTAAACTGATACACAATCCCATATCCCAATGAAATGGAAAAATCATCTAAGGAGAGGCTCTGTGTCTCTCCTGTCAACATCTTATGGTTGAATTGATTGGTTTGATAAGCGGTATAATTGTAGATACGCCAACGTTCATCCTGAAAAAACATATTATGCAAAATGGAATAATCAGTTTTGCTTTGTTGAGGATATGCAGAATCAAATAGCTCCTCTGAATCATCTTTGATTTCTGCAAAAAAATTATAATCCTCTGCATAGGTATAACTGGATAGAAGCAACAGTAGCCCACAGATAAAAACTTGCATCATTAATTCAAAATATTTGGGATCAAGGATAGAGATAGCATAACGCCTAAAATAAATTTTACTATGTTAGACATAAATTATTATTTTATAAAATAAATGTTATATACCATAATACCGCCTTTAGAATTTCACCTTAAATAACATGAAACTTTTTTTCTTACTTGTTGCTATGCTAACTTTAACTGGCTGTCTGTTTGGGAAATCAAATGAAGTACAACGCGCAGAAAAAATCTTTCAACATTTTGAATGCAGTAATATTGAAACCAATCAACTGGCATCATCATCTATTTCTAGCTTCCACCAACAATCTCTTGCGGTAAATAAAGAAAAAGCCAGTTCTTATATTGAACAGTATAAGAATGGTGAAGATCTCTTTGACATCCCCTTAGATGAAGTTGTACAACAAAAATATCAATTATATAAACAAGCGTGTCAGGCACTTGGCGGTATCTCTTCAGCGAAACAAACCATCCGCATAGATGATGCTGAATAAGATCCAAACTCAGTGTTAGACCTCATTTGAGATATGGCATGATCGAAAAAAAATTTAGTTTAAAACATTCTATTGCCCTTGCAATGGTGCTGCTTTTTATCATCATCGCTAGTATCAATCCATTAGAATTTGAGTCTTATCTATTACACCAAGCAGGCACGGTCATCATGCTGATTGCTCTCATCGTTACGATGCAGAAAATCGGCATCGATTTTTTTAGCTTTTGTTTATATTTAGCTTTCCTATTTATTCACATCATTGGAGCACATTATTTATATTCTTATGTTCCATATAATCAGTGGCTTCTAGATCTCTTTGCTTTTGATTTAAATCAAGGTATGGGATGGTCACGTAACATGTATGATCGATTAGTTCATTTTGCTTATGGTGTATTGCTTTACCCATTTTTTTATCGTTGTTTTCAAGTTTGGATTCCATCAGCAAAACCCTTCACCCTATTTTTATTGGTTCTCCAATTTGTTATGGCATCCAGTATGATTTACGAGCTACTTGAATGGGGGCTATCCATAGGTCTATCCCCCGAAGATGCTGAAAATTATAATGGGCAACAAGGCGATATGTGGGATGCACATAAAGATATGTTCTTGGCAACCATCGGTGCATTACTTATGGGCATCGGGTATTATTATCAAACGTCAAATACCCATGCAAAAACATCAACATAAATACCTTTGTGTCGAATCCACCCAATGATTTAAATCATTGGGTGCTGAACCGTATCGAATAATGCAAAAGGATCAGATTTAATCGTCTGTGAAAAATCTGTATATACGGTACTCAGTCCAGTATCCGATACAGCTGTATCTGATGGAACTAGTGTTTGCTCTGGAACGAGTTGATCCAGCACATCATCCAATTGATTAGAATGTTGATCCGATGAAATCATGACCTCATCTAGCACAATCGTTTCAAGTTGATTGAAAGAAAGTGTACTTGCCTCAGTATTAGCAAGTAATTTTTCCAAATCAACTGAATCCGCAAGTGAGATTTCAGCGTGCTGTGTTTCAAATGATTCTGTTTGAGCCAAGGTGTTAGTCGTTACAGGAGCAACTACTGTAAAATTAAATGCATCACTCACTTCACTGGTATTTCCCGCCGCATCTGTTTGGGTTAGGGTGATTTTATGAGATCCCAAGGCTAAATCTTGAGTAATTTCAAAACTCCACTTTCCATCATTACCAACAGTAACGGTCCCAATCGGCTACCCATTGTCATAAATGGTTAATACAGCTTTAGCTTCCCCTCTTCCAGATAATGTTGGTCTTGCATCATCCGTACTTCCCCCTGTACTAATCGGGCCTTTTACCGCCCCAACATCATCCACGACTTTTTCTAATACAGGTTTTGTTGGCGCTATAGTATCTTTATTCCCAATAACATTTGCTTCAACTGAACGGTTACCAGCCGCATCAATTACATAAACCTTCCCGCTGTTTTTATCTGTTAAAGCTGGTGAAACAGTAACCGTAAATTTGCCATCAGCGCCGACTGTACCAGAACCAATCACTTTTCCGTCAGCACTTCTAATTTCAATTTTCGCATTGGCTTCAGCCGTACCTGTTATGGTGTCTCCAGCCGCATTAATTTGTACAGTTGCCTGATCAGGTGCAATTGTATCTTTACCCGCATTAATTTCGACGGGTTTAGACTGATTACCAGCTGCATCTTCAATAGTAATCGTACCTTTTTTTCCATCAGTCAAAGCTGGGGAAATATTTACTTCAAATTTACCTTGCGCATCAACCGTACCACTGCCTATTATATTCCCATCGGCATCTTTAATTAATACTTTTGCATTGGCCTCAGCCTTCCCTTGAATAATTGAACCTTCTTTGTTCACTTCGACTAAAGGTTTTTCTGGTGCAACCGTATCTTTACCTGCAACCACCTTAGATGCTTCAGACTTATTACCAGCTGCATCTTCGGCGATCACAGTCCCGCCTTTTTCATCAGTCAGTGGTGGAGTAACCTGTATCGAGTACAAACCTTCTTTATTTGCTTTAACTGTTCCTAATAATTTTCCATCAGAATCAAAAATAGATACTTTGGCATTTGCTTCCGTTTTACCGGTTACGATCGTACCGTCTGCATTTAGCTGAGCAGTTGGTGCATCAGGTGCAATCGTATCTTTCGTACCAGTCACAGAGGTACCTTGTGAAATATTTCCCGCACGATCTACAGCAACAACACTCACTTTATTACCATCAGTCAACGCCTGATCAAGTTTTATCGTATAGTTTCCTTGATCATCGGCCTGCCCACTTGCAATCACCTTACCCGTCGCATCACGAATTAATATCTTAGCTTTTGCCTCGGTTTTACCTGAGATCGTTAATCCATCACTGGCTAAAGTCGCTGTAGGCGTCGCTGGTGGTGTAGTGTCTTTAGGTGAGTTATCACTCTTTTTATTGTCATCATCATCCTTTACTGCCCATAGGTAAATTCCTTCTGCAGCAAGCGCAACCAACCCAGCTTTCATCAGTTGTGACTTTGTAACACCAAAATCATCTGATCCATCTTGGTTCATTGGCGTTTGCGTTGGTGACTGAGTGTAAGCAAATTGAGACAACTGGGTTGCAGGCACATAACGGATAAACTCACCAGACTGATCAAACTGTGCAACTTCATACGTTCCGTCAGCTTTTACAAGTGCTAAACTATGTTCACTGGTACCATTCTCATTGTAAAAGTCACTGATTACAATCTTTTCTCCATTCTTCAATGTAATGACAAGATCATTACCTTGCTTTGTAATTGACTTTACATCTGCTTGAGTTATACCAATTTGTACAATAGAAGGCTGATTTAAAATCACTTCTTTCATTTGCGCATCTTGTAAAGTCATTAAATTTTTCTTTGAAGAAACGACAACGTTCGTCATTATTATGCTCACTGATCCATTATAATTTTTAAGACTTATCGATTAATGAATAATTAAGTTATTAATCTAGCAATTAAAGTATCAAATGATCACTATAAGAACAATCATCTCAAAGCAAGTTTTGTCGCTTTTATTTAGCTGACCATTTGTTAAAATCTTTAAAGTTTTATTTTTGAAAATAATTATATTTCTTTATAAAAAAACCAGCCTTATTTAAGACTGGTTTCCAATACAATCCATCCAATTAGAATTTCGGATCACGCATTTGTACCAAACTGCTATTTGCTTTAGCTAAACTATCGGCCAACTTACCCATGACAGTTGGAATAAGATTTTCAGCCATTTGTGCTGCTTGTAATCCAAGCTTTTCACCAAACGTTGGACGCTTGCGCGTATTGATGACATAGACATCATGTTGCGACAACAAACCAAGTAAATATTCATCTGAGGTCTGAAGCTTATCCACTAAGTTTAACTGACGTGCATCTTCGCCATACCAATGCTCACCTGTTGCAACTTTTTCAACATCTAATTGAGGACGATATTTTTCGATGAAGTGTTTGAAGAGAACATGTGTCTGTTGTAATTCTTCTTCAAATTTAGCTTTACCTTCAGGCGTATTTTCACCAAACATGGTGACTGTACGTTTATATTGACCAGCGGTGTATAGATCAAAATCTACATGATGTTGTTTGAGTAAGCGATTGAAATTAGGTACTTGTGCCACCACACCAATTGATCCAACGACTGCAAATGGCGCTGAAATAATTTCACTTGCGATACATGCCATCATGTAGCCACCGCTAGCAGCTACTTTATCCACACAAATCGTCACATGAAAGCCCGCATCACGTAAACGAACCAATTGTGCAGCAGCAAGACCATAACCGTGAACCATACCGCCAGGACTCTCTAAACGCACTACAACACGATCATGTCCTGCTTTTGCCGTCGCTAGAATCAGAGTAATTTCTTCACGAATCGTATCGACTGCGGAAGCCTGCATATCCCCTTTAAAATCTAAGACATATATTTTCTTATCATTCTTTTTACGTACTTTTGCTTCTTTTGCAAGTTGTTGAACAAGTTGCAATAATTCCAAACGAGAAGCTGTAGTCTGCGCAATCTTTTTTCTTTGTTCATTTACACGCGCGTTTAAATGGCTAATACGAATTTCAGCAGGAAATTTAGGTAAATGGAATAACATAAAATATGTGCTCTTTAGTTCGGCTTTATTGCACTAAGATGCGGTCTGTTCAATAAAAATTCAATAGTGAATTTGCAAAATAGATTCATTTTCATCTATATACACGCTGAATTCGGAGAAACTTTCTTCAAGTGTACAGACTAAAATTTCATATTGATCTACGACATCAA
>NZ_GG665949.1:164823-198826 GCF_000156555.1 Acinetobacter sp. ATCC 27244 | reverse complement strand
GATTCTATCTCAACCCAAACAGGTTATATTTAAACAATAGAATCTCTGAATCAATAAAAAAGAGCCCGCAGGCTCTTTTATAAATACAGTTCGATATTAACCGAAACGCCCCGTAATATAGGCTTCTGTGAGTTGATGATCAGGCTGGGTAAACACTTTTTCAGTTGAGTTTACTTCGATCAAATCACCCAAGTGGAAATACGCTGTACGATCAGAAACACGTGCTGCTTGCTGCATCGAGTGGGTCACGATTGCAATAGTATATTGCTCAGAAAGTTCAGAAATTAACTCCTCAATCTTTGCAGTCGCAATTGGATCAAGTGCTGAACATGGCTCATCCATCAAAATGACTTCTGGGCTGACCGCAATCGTACGTGCAATACATAAACGCTGTTGTTGACCGCCAGATAAACCTGTACCAGGTTGATTCAAACGATCTTTAACCTCATCCCATAGACCCGCCTTACGCAAGCTATTTTCGACGATCTCTTCTAGATCATATTTATTACGAGCCAATCCATGTAATTTTGGACCATAAGCAACATTGTCAAAAATTGACTTTGGGAATGGGTTTGGTTTTTGGAATACCATACCCACTTGTGCACGCAATAATACAACATCTAAGTTTGGATCATAGATATCTTGGCTATCCAAAGTCACCTTGCCTGTGACACGACAAATGTCAATCGTGTCATTCATACGGTTCAAGGTACGAAGAAAGGTTGATTTACCACACCCTGATGGACCAATAAATGCGATGACTTCATTTTGGTAAATATCTAAATCGATGCCTTTAATCGCTTCAGTCTCACCATAGTACACATGCACATCTTGAGTACTGATCTTTACATCACCATGCGACGGATTTTTTGCTTTGGCAGAAGTTTCAAACTGTGCAACAAACGCTGTTTCCTGCTGAGCTGGTGTTTCCGACGATGTAAATTGAGTTTGCTGTGGATTCACTGATTTATCCTTTTCTAAGGAGTTCGTGGTATCAATAGTATTCATCATGTTATCTCCGATTACCAACGTACTTCAAATTTCTTACGTAACCAAATTGCAAGACTGTTTAAACCAATCATCAGGGCAAGCAGCACAATAATCGCCGCTGCGGTACGTCCTTCGAAGAAGTTACGTAGCTCATTGCCCTGCCATAAGAAAATTTGTACAGGTAATGCTGTAGATTGATCCAATGGCGAAGCTGGCACACTCGCGACGAAAGCACTCATACCAATTAACAAGAGTGGTGCTGTCTCACCTAGTGCCTGTGCAACACCAATAATTGCTCCCGTCAAAATACCTGGCAAAGCCAACGGTAAAACATGATGGAAAACGGTTTGAACTCTTGATGCGCCTAAACCTAGAGCAGCTTGACGAATCGAAGGAGGAACGGCTTTTAGTGATGCGCGTGTTGTAATAATCACTGTTGGAAGTGTCATTAAACTTAATACCAAACCACCCACTAATGGTGCTGAGATTGGTAAATGCATCCAGCCAATAAAGATTGCTGCACCTAATAAACCGAATACAATCGAAGGTACTGCTGCCAAGTTGTTGATGTTGACTTCAATAATATCAGTCATCACATTCTTTGGTGCAAACTCTTCTAAGTAAACCGCACTTGCAACACCAATTGGAATCGAAATCAAGATCACGATGAGCATCATAAACAACGAGCCCATGAATGCACCCGCTAAACCACTGGTTGCAGGAGAACTACGCGAATCAGGATTTACAAAAAAGTCAGTATTAAAAGTATTTTTGATCACACCATCTGCTTTTAACTGATCAGCTAGCTGACGTAATTCAGGACTTAATTGTTGCTGTTCATCTGGGAGAGAGCGATCAATATTACCTGCCAACCAGACATCAATATTGGCATCTGCTAAGATCTTAATATCTTGAGTTTTACCAATCAATGATGGATTAGCAAATACCATATCACGTAATCGATAAGATTCTGAACTAGTATAAATCCCAATCAATTCATCACGCTGTGGCGCAACCGCAGGATCTTTTTTAACAATCGCATTCGTGATTAAAGCATCCCAGTCTGCCATTCCCATTTGCGTTTGCCACTCAACATATCTTTCTTGGAAACGAGCAGGTGTTTCCCCTGCTTGACGCTTTGGTGGCGCACCCGCATCAATAATTGCAGGGTCAAAATATACAGGAATAGTGATTGTGTTTTGCCAGAATGCAGGTAGACCTTTCGATAAAATACTTACAAAGAGCAATGCAACAAATGCTAAGCCAAGCATCACTGCTGAAAACCCTAAGAAACGAAATGTCTTTTCTTTACGATGACGTTTTGCAAGTGACTTTTGAATTCTTGCTCTACGCTCTGCACGTAATTCTTGCGCTGCTTGCGGATCAAATGCAGGACTCTGATCCACAGGAGATGTATTGGATGAAGTCATTCGTATTGCTCACGATATTTACGTACAATGTACAGTGCAATAATGTTGAGACCCAATGTAATTACAAATAAGGTCAAACCAAGTGCAAATGCCACAAGTGCTTGTGGGCTTGCAAAGTCAGAATCCCCGGTTAACTGCGTCACAATCGTCATCGTAACCGTAGCAACAGCTTCGAATGGATTCGCATGTAAAACTGGGCTATTACCTGCAGCTAACACCACGATCATGGTTTCACCAATCGCACGCGAAGCAGCCAGTAAGAATGCACCAACAATCCCTGGTAGCGCAGCGGGCATTACCACTCGACGAATCGTTTCTGATTTAGTCGCACCTAAGCCCAAAGAACCATCACGCAATGATCTCGGCACTTGTGTAATGATGTCATCCGATAAAGAAGACACAAATGGGATAATCATAATCCCCATAACAAAGCCAGCAGTCAGAGCACTCGTTGCATTGATGTTTAACCCAATCGCATCCCCAAACATTTTAAAGAATGGACCGATGATCATTAACGCAAATACACCATACACAATCGTTGGGATACCTGCCAAAACCTCAATCGTTGGTTTCGCCCATGCACGTAATCGCGGTGGAGCATATTCAGCCAAATAAATCGCAATCATTAATCCAACAGGCACCGCAACCAAAAGAGCGACCCCACTGACCATTAACGTACCCCAAAGCAATGGGAGTAAACCGTAACTGCCAGTTGCCTCACCAACCTGACTGAATCCAGGCTGCCACACAGTACCAAAAAAGAAATCGAATGGACTAACAAAATTAAAGAAGCGTAAAGCTTCACTGAACATCGACAATACGATTCCAATCGTGGTTAAAATCGCCACACTGGAACATAAGATTAGACCGACATTAATCGCACGTTCAACTTGATTACGCGCTCGGTATTGTTGACTGATTGTTTTCTTTGCCCAAGCTAGACCCGCCAATGCAGCACTAATCACCACTGCAACTTTAGCAAAAGTACCAACACTCTGAAATTTAGCCAACTCTTTAGCTGCGGCAAGCTCATAAGCTGCAGCTTGATCAGTTACCCCAAAACCTGAAGCAATCGCTTGTACACGACTAAATAAAACTGAACGACTACTTTCATCTAGGTTCGCATTCACTGCGGCAGGAATATGATTAAATACAATTTGTTTTAATATAGTTGGTTCAACCATGTTCCAAATTAACAGAATTAAAAAGGCTGGAATACCACACCATAACGCAACCATAGCACCATAATAGCCCGGACGCGAATGCAATAAAGCCGAGTTATTCCCCTTACCTGCCAGATTACGACTTTTACGTAACCCAATTTGATATGCGATTGCCACTAGGGCCAACAACACACCGATAATTAGCAGATTCATGCGATCTCCACTGTTTTCTCGATTGTTTTCATCTGAAAAAACTTAGCCTGATAAAAAAGGCTGATGATATGAATATCACCAGCCCGATTTACTCGATATTATTTAAACACTTTACCTGCTTTAAAATCAGCAAGGATTTTTGCGCGCTCTGAATCAGATAGTGGGATTAAACCAGCACGCTCTAACTTAGAACCTTTACCTGAAGTTCTTTTATTCAAGAAGAACTCAACGTATTGCGGTAAACCTTTAATTGAGTTTAAGTGTTCGCCTTTTACATAGAAGTATAAAGGACGAGATACTGGGTATTTACCACTTAAAATCGTTGCTTCTGATGGCACAACATTGTTTACAGTTGCCACACGAAGCTTGTCACGGTTTTGATCATAGAAGCTCAAACCAAACACACCTACAGCACTTGGAGTTGTTCTTAAACGTGCAAGTGTTTCTGTATAGTCACCCGCAATTTCAATAACTCGACCACCTTGACGGAATGTCGTACATGCTTTCTTTTGAGCATCTTTATCTAAGTTTTTGATGTATTCATAAGCTTCACAGCCTGCATCTACCATTTTCTCTTGGAAAACTTCACGCGTACCGTGGTTTGAACCAGGAATAACTAAAGTAATTGGCTCATTTGGAAGTGATTTATCAATTTGGTTCCAATGTGTATATGGGTTTGGAACCATCTTACCATTTGATGGTAATTCAGCAGCAATCGCTGTAAATACATGGTAAGGTTTTAATTTATATGCTGCTTTATTAATGTTTGACGCGAAAACAATACCGTCATAACCAATTTTGATTTCTTGAATCTTATTTACACCTGCTTTTGCACATGTAGGTACTTCGCTACTACGCATTGGGCGTGAAGAGTTCGCGATATCAATCGTGTTATCACCTACACCTTGACAGAACTGTTTCAAACCACCTGAAGAACCACCAGAACCAACTACAGGTGTTTTAAATTGTGGGAAAGTGTTACCAAACTCTTCCGCTACAATACTTGCAAAAGGCAAGACAGTTGAAGAACCAGCAATTTGGATCGTATCACGAGCTGCGTTTGCAGTCGTTGCTACAGTTGCCCCAGTTACAGCTAATGCAATTGCGAGATTACGTGGATTTAAGCGCATATTGTTTTCTCTCATTTATACAATTTGATTTACAACTCTTTTAAATTCAAGTGTTGTACTTTGGTTAACTGCATTTTGATTAGATAATATGACAAATAAGTTACAACTTTGTGACGCTTTGATGATAATTGATGTATCGCATCAAATTTAATTAAATATTATTAAATATCAATAACTAAAAGAATTGAAAATATCCTTATAGCCTAAACAGGTATCATTAAAATTGTAATATTTAATTCATTTAATGCAACTTATATTTAATTTTTTAGAACAAAATCATCTTTGATTGTAAAAAAGCTATGCTGAGTAAAATTTCAAGCATTTTGCCGATTCAATCATATGACAGAGTGATTAAACATCGACACCTCACCATAGCCCTTGCTCTTAAACTTAGACATCATAATAGCTTAGAGTGAACTATGATCATCCAAATGGATTCATCTAAATCTAAGTCGTGTTCTAAAAGTATCAACACATCATTCAGTTTATTGAAATTTATTCGAACAGTGTATTGATCTATATTCAATTTAAACGAATAGAAAGAAGAGATCATGAATACTAAAGCCATCGCGACCTTCAATCCTGATTTACCCATTCACATGACATTTTCAGAGCATGATTGGCATTTACTTGCCCAACATTGGTATCCAATTGCTTTAGCACGTGACATTAGCGAACAACCTACGGCCGCTAAATTACTGGATATGCCATTGGTGATTTACAAAATGTCTGATCAGCTTATAGTTGCCAAAGATGCCTGTCCACACCGTGGTGTTCCCTTGAGTTTAGGCCGTAATGATGGTCTTGGTGTCGTCTGTCGCTATCACGGTTTACGTTTTGGTGAAAATGGAAAATGTAATCGGATTCCCGCGCACCCAGAACACAAAATATCTGAACGCTTTCATTTAAAGACATATGCTGCTATCGAGAAATATGGGCTGATCTGGTGCAATCTCACGGCAAATAAAGATGCGTTACCCACCATTCCACAAATGCCTTATTGGGATCATTCTGACTTTCAACAATTGGTCTGTCCGTCTGTAGAACTCAATTGTTTTGCAGGAAGACAGCTTGAAGGTTTTATTGATGTGGCTCATTTTGCTTGGGTACATCCTGATACTTTTGGAGACCCAGATAATGTTGAAGTACCAGATTACACGACGACAGAGACAACCTACGGTTTTGATGCCGATTATATCAGTTGTGTTGGTCGTTACCCGATTGGTATGGATCAGCGTGGACAAGAAGGCTTTCAGTGGTTAAGGCATTTTGAAATCAGCCTCCCCTTTACTGCAACACTGACGATCCACTTTCCGAATGATAGCAAGCAAGTGATTATGAATGCTGCTAGTCCTGTGTCTGCGCGTCAAACGCGTTTATTTGCACCAATCTGCCGTAACTATGATAAAGACTTACCTGTCGAAGAGGCTTATAAATTCAATTTAGAAATTTTTGAAGAAGATCGCCTCATTGTTGAAACACAAAAACCTGAATATCTACCACTAGACCTATCTATGGAAGCACATTTCCCAGCAGATCGTAGTTCTAGCATGTACCGTAAACTGCTCCGAAAAATGGGATTTAGTCCAATTTTTGCTGCCTGACTTTATTTTCGAACATTCATAAATAAAAACGAGGTCTTTAAAGACCTCGTTTTTATTAGTAAACCAAACTGCAACTATACAATTGGTGGTACATAAGTACCTTCAACAATTGAGTCTTTGATTCGATCAGCTTCTGCAAGCACAAGTGCAAGCAAGTTCTGTACGTTTTCAAGCGTTGCAACAGGACTTAATGTGGTCATCTTCAAAGATTGAACATTACCCACTTTGGTCACACCAATATTCGCCTCACCACGTGCAAACAATTCATCTGCAACGTTTTGATTCAAGCTATCAACAAACTCAGCAGGATAACCTTCTGGCACGACACGGAACAGCACTGACGCAAACTGCGGTTCAACTAACAGCTCAAGATCATCTGTTGATTTGATATAGTCTGCAACTTCACGTGTTAATTTCACGCCGTGATCGATCATTGAACCATAAAGCTCTTCACCTAATGCCTCAACCGTCATCCACAATTTCAATGCATCAAAACGACGAGTCGTTTGTAAAGATTTAGACACAAGGTTAGGTACACCATGTTCTTCATCATAAGCAGAGTTCAAGTACTCTGCTTCATAATGCATAAAACGATAGTTTGCTTCGTCTTTCAACAAGAAAGCGCCACAGCTAATGCTTTGGAAATAGTGCTTATGGAAATCAAGCGTGATTGAGTCTGATAATTCAATTCCATCAAGCATTGCACGATGGTCATTTGAAAGAATCAGTGCACCGCCCCAAGCTGCATCAATGTGCATCCATGAACCATATTTGGTGGTAATTTCACGGATTTTCTTGAGTGGATCAATCGCACCAGCATCTGTCGTACCCGCTGTTGCAACTACACAAGCGACGATTTTGCCTTCTGATTGAAGATGTGCCATGGTTTTTTCTAGCGCATCAACATCCATCTGTGCATTTTCATTCACAGGAACAGTGACAACTGATTGGAAACCCATGCCCATCATTGCCATGTTCTTTTGCACAGAAAAGTGTGCATTTTCAGAACAAATCACTTTGACGTTTTTCATCGCCTCGGCTGGGATACCATCACGCTGAACAGACCATGGTTTACCATTTTCGTCTTTCCAGTTTTTCGAAATGCACCAGTCACGCGCAAGCAATACACCCATCAAGTTAGACTGTGTTCCACCTGAAGTAAACACACCTGCTTGACCTGCACCATAGCCAACTTTTTGGCGTAGCCAATCAATCAACTGAACTTCCATCAATGAACCTGCTGGGCTTTGGTCCCATGAGTCCATTGATTGGTTAGTCGCATTGATTAACACTTCCGCAATTTGGCTCATCACCATCGTTGGGCAATGCAAATGTGCCAGTGAATGCGGATGATGTACTTTTAAGCTTTTGTTGAGAAATAACTCAACCATACGCTGCAAAGACTGCTGTACGCCTAAACCTTCTTTCGATGGATTAAAAGATATTGCTACACGCAAATCTTTAATGCTACCACCTGTATACATTTTATCGTTTTGCAACCATGCTGAAACGGCTTGTACCGCCTCGCCCATTGCTGACTGATAGTCAGCAATAGATTGAGCATCATTGCAGAGTAACGCTTTACGATGTTCTGCAAAATCAACCATGGTTTAGCCTCGTACTGCTTTGAGTGCTTCCGCAACTGCCTTTTTGAAACGTGCAATCACTTCAACACATTCATCTTGGTTGATAATCAACGGGCAAAGTAAACGAATAACTGTACCGTTGCGACCACCTTTTTCCAACAATAGCTTATTGTTGAAACATGCAGTTTGAATTGCCGCAGCTAATTGTGCATCAGCAGGAAGCGAACCCATATGGTCTGCTGGTTTACGCTCATCGACGATTTCAACGCCGATCATTAGGCCACGACCACGCACATTACCAATACATGGGAATTCTTGTGCAAGTTTCTTAAACTCTGCTTGTAAGAAATCACCACGCTCTTGTGCATTTTGCGCAAGATTTTGCTCTTTAATGGTTTTCAAAACCATTAGGCCTGTGCCCATCGCCAATTGGTTACCACGGAAAGTACCCGTGTGACCTGCTGGCTGCCAAGCATCAAACTTACGCTTAATACCAAGCACAGCTAATGGAAGACCACCACCAACAGCTTTTGACATCACCACAACATCAGGCTCAATCCCAGCATGTTCAAAGGCAAACATTTTTCCTGAACGTGCGAAACCAGCTTGAACTTCGTCCAAAATTAAAACGATATTGTGCTTTTCAGTCACTTCACGAATTTTTTGTAGCCATTTCGCTGGCGCAGTTACCACACCACCTTCACCCTGAATTGCTTCTAGAATGACAGCAGCTGGCTTTGTTACACCGCTTTCAACATCTTCAATGAAGTTTTCAAAGAAATACGTTAATGCATCAACACCAGCCTCACCACCTAAACCAAGTGGGCAACGGTATTCATGCGGATATGGCATGAATTGGACACCAGGCATTAAACCATTCACAGCATTTTTAGCAGACAAATTACCTGTCATTGCTAATGAGCCGTGAGTCATACCATGATAACCGCCAGAGAAGCTGATCACTGAACTGCGACCAGTAAAAGTTTTTGCAAGTTTAATTGCTGCCTCAGTCGCATCTGCACCAGACGGACCACAGAACTGTAGGCAATATTCTTCTTTACCACCCGGCAAGTGTGCCAAAAGTGCTTCTGTAAACGCATCTTTTAAAGGAGTCGTTAAGTCTAAAGTATGCAATGGCAAACCGCTTGCCAATGTATCTTGAATACTTTGAATCACCGCAGGATGATTATGACCTAAAGCCAATGTTCCTGCCCCAGCTAAACAATCAAGGTACTCTGTACCTTCAACATCAGTAACCCAGCAGCCTTGTGCTTTTGCAATTGCCAACGGTAGTTTACGAGGATAACTACGAACATTCGATTCCATTTGACTTTGGCGAGTCAAATAATATTCGTTGGTTGCATTAGCGGCAGGATTTACGGAAGTAACGCTCATATCGAATTACCATCTCTGATATGGGTAAAAGAAATAAGTCTGGTGACTTTTGGTCCTTTGACTCGGTGCTTGTTTGAATCTAGCGCAGACACAAAATTTTATATCTTTCAACTAGGAGCGAGATGATACCTAATTTTCAAAGAAAATAAACAATTTTATGTCTTAGATTCATCTAATATTATTGAAAAAAAAATTCTTTCAATTAAGTATGATGGATTATCATCATACTATGTGACAAGAGAAAGAAAGTAAGCTTTTTTTAATATGAAATTTATTTTTAGATAAATGGTCAAATTGCACAATATATACAACTGATTTTTAAATATTTTTTATTTTATTTCTCAGTTGCAAGATCACACTAAGTTATTACAAATACACCACAAAATATGCTGATGTTACTCACGACTTCTTTTTAATATCAAAGTTGAAAAAATAAATCTTCAGTACCAAATTCTAAGGAATTTTTTATGCGCACTCTAGCTCTCTCAACCATGATACTTGGAGCAACATTGAGTCCTACACTTTTTGCCCATGAAACAGAAAAACTAAACTACAACATCATTAACATTCAAGCAGATGCTTCGCGACAAGTTGCAAATGATGAAATGCGCGCCGTGCTTTATATTGAAAAAAGCCACAAGCAGCCTGCTGAACTCTCTAATCAAATCAACCAATTGATGAATCAAGCACAAGCAATTGCTCGCAAATACACTCAAGTTAAAGTTGAAACTGGCGCTCAAAGTACCTACCCAATCTACGACAATGACAGTAGAAAATTGAAAGAATGGCGTGCTCGTGCCGAAATTCAACTGGAAAGTAAAGATTTTAAAGCAGCTAGCCAGCTCATTAGTGAGTTACAACAAAATTTCCAAACTCAATCCATCAACTTTACTGTTTCAGATGAACAACGTAAAAAAGTTGAAAATGAGTTGATGATTGAAGCATCTAAAAATTTCCAACAACGAGCACAAGCCATTACTCAAGCATGGAACAAAGCTCAATATAATTTGGTCAGTTTAAACTTGAATACCAGCAACTATTTCCCTCAACCTGTGATGCGTGGTGGGATGGCTAAATTTGCGATGGCAGAAGCTGCCCCTGCTCAAGATATGGCAGCAGGTGAATCAAAAATTACGGTCAATGCGAATGGGAGTATTCAGTTTAAATAAGTATTGCTTCAGTCCAAAACCGCGCCAATGCGCGGTTTTTTCAGATAAACCATGTAAAAAACAATTAAGTTAGGATAAACGATAGCTATAATTGATAATAATTCTTATTTAAATTTTGCGAATCAACCAGTAAGATGCGAGAAATTTAAACCATTTTATCGTTTTATGAAATCTATATCCCACACAACAATCTTTAAGTTAAAATTTCAACCGAAGTTTCTAAGTTTTGCAGTCACCTCGATATTGAGTGGAATTGCTCAAATCTCTTTTGCAAATGAAATATCATCTATTGAAACTCAACAGCTACCTACAATTACACTACAAGCTCAAGGTAATTGGCTAGAAAATGCCAATGCTGAAAAAGTACAACACCATGCTGGTGCACGTACAATTGTCGACCGAAACCGACTCGATGAAATCGCAACAACCTCTATTCGTGATGCTTTAAAACAAATTCCTGGCGTCCAAGTTCAAGACAGCAATGGTACTGGAGGAAGTGATGTTTCATTAAATATTGGTGTTCGTGGTTTAACCTCACGTCTATCACCTCGCTCAACTGTATTAATGGATGGTGTTCCACTTGCAGTCGCTCCTTACGGTCAACCACAATTATCTTTAGCCCCAGTATCAATGGGTAATATTGAATCTGTAGATGTGGTTCGTGGTGCAGGTTCTGTTCGTTTTGGGCCACAAAACGTGGGTGGAATCATAAACTTTACAACGCGCAGCATTCCACAAGAGTTTTCAGGCTCGATTGGCCTAACCACAGAGTTTGCAACAGGGACTGATCAACTTAAATACACACCTCACATATTTATTGGTGGTACTTTAGATAATGGCTTAGGCTTAGCCCTGCTCTATTCAGGTACAAAAGGTGACGGTTATCGAGAAGCCAATAATAAAATTGACATTGATGATGTTATGTTGAAAACAGCTTATCAATGGACTGACCAAGATCAAATTGCCATTAACTTACATCACTATGAAGGGCACGGAGAAATGCCTGAAGGGTTAAGTGCCGAAAAGTTTGTAGAAAATCCTTATCAATCTAATCAAAGTCGCAATTATTTCGCAGGTCGACGGTCAGATATTTCTGTGAAATATAGCCATAAAGATGAACTGAACAACTTTGAACTTTTGGGCTATTACGTTGATTCATTTCGTACTAGTGATTTAGAATCAATTGGCAATAAAGGCATAAGCACACTCAGCAGTTCACCGCGTGATTACAAATACTTTGGTATTGAGCCACGTTACTCACGTGCTTATCAATGTGCAAGTATGGATAACGAAGTGACCGTGGGTTATCGTTATTTGCAAGAAGAAAGCTCTGAATTTTCAGGACGAGCGCAATATGACACAGTTACAGGATCTCCTGGTAAATCTATCGCAAACACAACCAGTGAAGGCGGTACCAAAGCACATGCAATTTATATTGATAACCGCTTTGGTATCGGCAATTGGGTGATCACCCCAGGCATTCGATTTGAATCAATTGACACACATAATAACTTCACCGCATATAACAACGGCATACCAACCAACACAATCTATCCAAAAATCAAATCAGAAGAGTTTTTACCAAGTCTTTCAGTACTTTATAAAGCCAATGAAAACTGGAATATCTTTGCCAATGCCGGTATTTCATTTGGACCACAACAATACAATCAACTAGTCACGACGAAAACCGTTGATGGTAAAAATACAGCATTCTCGACACTTGATGGCTTACATCCAGAGAAGTCGAAAAACTATGAAATCGGCACCAAATATTTAGGTAATGGCTTAAGTGCTGAGCTCACCTTATTCTACTTGGACTTTGATAAAGAACTTTTCTTGGAACGTCCAGACAATATCGGTACAGGGATTTGGACAGATTTAGGCGCCACTAGTCATAAAGGGATAGAAACTGGGCTTAGTTATGATTTTGGTCAACTCGCAGATGCTTTAGAGGGGCTGAAAGTTTACGGAAACTATACCTTTACCAAAGCAACCTCAGAAGCAGGCAAGTTTGAAGGCAAAGATTTACCCTATTATTCACGACACTTAGGTAACCTCGGTTTAGCGTATCAAGTTGATCAGTGGTCAATTAATGCAGACATGTTCGCACAATCAAAACAACATGCTCCGGGTTCTGGTAATGTTTATCAAACACAAGAAACCGCAGATGGTCGTATTGGCGACATCCCAGGTTATTCAACATTTGCAGTAAGAGCGGGCTATGATTTTAGCTATCAGCTAAAAGGTTTAAAAGTTGCTGGAGGTGTGAAGAATGTATTCGATAAGCAATACTTTACTCGTTCATCTGACTCAACGGGCGGTAAATATGTTGGACAGCCGCGTACTTTCTTCTTACAAACATCTTTTGACTTCTAAATAAGTACTTAAATTAAGAAAAGCAGAAACCATGTTTTCTGCTTTTTTATTGATTTAATTCAAAATAGTGTTGCAACTCCATACGATTTGGTAACTCGTCAAATAAAACTAATGGCACATCAGAAGTTGTCCAGCTGGCTTTTGATTTCATACAAAAATTTAGTACTTGCTCAGGCACAAAATCCTCCTGAATCAGCCCCAAAGGGATCCAAACAATGTTCGGATTGTGAGCCAATGTATTTGGAACAGGTGAACCACATTGACGACAAAAGCAATTCGTAAATCCTGTCTTCTTACTAAAGGTCTGAATCAATTGCCGTCCACGTCGCCAATGAAAAGAAGAAGCTTGCACAAAGGTTGCCGCATTGACGCCTGCCCCAGATTGCTTACGACATAAACTACAAAAACAATGATAAATCATTTTTATTTTTTCTAAATGGAATTCAAAACCGACTTCCCCGCACAAACAAGCACCTGTAAATAGTTTATTTTGATTCATTAATGTCATCTTTTTTATCCTCATGGTTTAGGTGTATCGGCATATTACTAGGATGTATAACTTTTCTTAATCCACAGTAGAATTCACAACTAAAACAAACCCATCTTTGTTTTATGCATCTTTAGCAAGATTCTGCAAAGAATCCCACGCAGCTCTTGCTAGCACTTCCCGATACATTTTGGGATCAGCAACCACTTTTTTGGATAACCAAGCGCGGCAATAACTTTCTGATGCACCAATCACCAATGACATCATCAATTCAATCGGTATTTTTTTTAATGATTCAAAATCAGCGTGTCGTGAAACATGAGCCATAATATTTTGATTTCTTGTTTTATTTTTATCGCTTAATGTCTGTTTATATTCACTTTGCATAACACTGAAATGCGCTAATAATAAAAACTTTGCGAATTCTGGCTGATCTGCTACCCAATCAACGTAGCTATAAATCAGTGCAAAAATTACATCTTGTAGTGATTTTGCCTCATCTAAATATCGATCTCGTAAGCAAGCTTGATCTTCTAAAGCGGCAAAAACCAATGCTGCAATCACACCCTCTTTATTTTTAAAATGATGATAAATCGCACCTACACTACTTTCAGACTTTTCTCGAATCATCTCAATACTGGTTGCATCTAATCCATAGTCAAGAAAACAGGACAATGCATCCAACAATATCTGTCTTTTTAATAAAGATCTCCGCTGAGGATACAATCTTTCCAATAATTGCTGAGCCGTTTCCATATTCAATTTAAGTTCGCCGATCGTCGGAACTATTGTGTATGACTTGACCACAACTTGTAAACAGAATTATATTCTGTAAAAGAATTAAATTTTGTTTGATTAGGATAATATCAAATGGCTTCAACTTTAGACTTATGGAATAAAGCTTCTGCTTTTCCTGCTGGCAAATGGACATTTACACGCATGCTTTGTCTTAAAGCCCCCTATTTCAGTAGTATTGCTCCATTATTTGAAGAACTAAAACCAAATTACTGCAAAATATCGATTAAGAAAAAGCGTTCGGTACTCAATCATATTGGTACTGTGCATGCGATTGCGATGTGCAACATGGCTGAATTAGCAGGCGGAACGATGACAGAAGTTACGGTACCTTCTAGCCACCGTTGGATACCAAAAGGCATGACAGTTGAATACTTAAAGAAAGCAGAAACAGATCTAATCGCAATAGCCACTCCTGTTGAGGAAAATTATGATTGGGACAAAGCGGGCGAATATCTTGTGAATGTTGACGTATTTGATAAAGCCAATGAAAAAGTGTTCCATGCAAAGATCACAATGTGGATTTCTAAAAAGAAAAAATAAAAAAAACCCCCGAACTCTACAAGTGCGGGGCTTTTCACATTTAAAGATTATTTTTTAAATGGCAATGCATATTTAAAAATACGACCCACCACTTCACCGAATTGTTTTACAAAACTCGCATTATTGTAATTTAGGCCATATTTTTTACATACAGCCTCTACTTTTGGTGCGACTTCACGATAACGACGTGCAGGGATATCTGGGAATAGGTGATGCTCAATCTGGTGACTGAGATGCCCTGTTAAAATATGAAATGCCTCTGATCCCGTGAGATTTGATGACCCACGAATTTGGCGCATATACCAATGACCACGACTTTCATTTTGTAAAACTGTTTTCGGGAAAACTTCTGCATCTTTGGTAAAGTGACCACAGAAAATAATACTAAATGTCCAAACATTACGTATACCATTGGCAACCAAATTTCCTGCAAATACAGGAATTGCCGACGGCCCCGCAATCAATGGGAAAAATACATAATCTTTAAATAATTGTTTGCCTATTTTCTTTTTAACAGGTCGCCATTCCTGCTTAAACTCATCCATAGTTTTGCGCTTATACACGAGTTTGCCTAATTCAAGATTTTGAATTGCGACACCCCATTGGAATAACAGACTGAAAGGCAAGATATATAATGGCTGAATCACAGAGAACTTCGTCCACCGCTGCTCTGGAAATAAGCGAAATACGCCATAGCCAACATCATCATCCATACCTTTAATATTGGTATAAGTATGATGCTTGTAATTATGTGTTTGTCTCCAATTATCTGAAGTCCCTACCGTATCCCATTCGTAGGTTTGACCATTGAATTTAGGATCGTTCATCCAGTCATACTGACCATGCATGACATTGTGTCCCAACTCCATGTTTTCCATGATCTTGGCAAAACCTAATAAACCTGTTCCCAATAACCATGCTGGCGGAAACCAACCTGCAAATAACAGTGCACGTCCTAAAAAGCTACTATAGCGAATGGTTGAATAAACACGACGAATATATTTCGCATCTTTTTCGCCCAAATCATTTAACACATCTTGTTTGATTTGATCCAATTCGCGTGCAAAAGCTTCTAACTCTGCGGCAGTTAAATCACGATTTTTAGGGTTTTTAAAATATTGAATTTTAACAGGCATGTTCATAATCATTTTCTCGCTTATAGATCAATCACAAGATCAGATTGAGCAGAATTTACACAAATTTTTAATAGCTGAGATGGTTCATGATTGGCTGAACCATTAAGTAGATTTTTTGTCGCACCTTGCGCTTTATTACAAGCACACTTATTACAAATTCCCATACGACAACCGTGGTTTGGCTTGATGCCTTGCTGTTCTAAACTGGCTAAGATCGATTGACCTTTTGGAATTGCCACAGTCTTATTAGACTGAGTTAATGTGACATTAATAAAACCCGTATCTGTCGCATCATGTTCAAATTGACTTAAGCTAAATGCTTCGGTTTGGATGAATGCAGCATTTACGAATAATGTCTCTGCGATTGCCACAAAGCCAGAAGGACCACATGCATAAACTGTGGTTTGATTCAACTTGGTTAATTGATCAACATGATTCTGATTTAAACGCTGATCTTGCTCTTGCGTACAAAGAATTTGATAGCTGAAATTTGCAAAATTTTCTGAAACTTCTTTTAAATACTCAGCGTATGCTGCATCTTCATAGGTTTTAACCCAGTACATTAACTGAACATTGACTGTATTCAATTGCTTAGATTGGCATAGTGCTTCAATCAAACTCAACATCGGTGTGATGCCACTGCCTGCTGCAAGTAACAATAAATTTGGACTTTGAATATGCTGTTGCATATCGCCATAAGGTTGCCCTAAACGAACGATATCGCCTATTCGTGATTTCTCAACAAGCCATGAACTAACAAGACCTTGATCAACTTTTTTCACCGTCAAGCAAAGATGTTCTGCATCCACTTGCATCAAACTATAAGTACGCTCGTAATGACGTCCAGCAATTTCAACCGTAATCGGATGGTGTTGTCCTGCCCTCCCGCGCTGAACATGACGATTGCATTTTAAAATTAGACTGACCGTATCTTTTGCCACTATTTGTTTTTTTACGATTTGGGCTAAAGGTTGATTTACAGACCACAATGGATTGATTTTCTGTAACCAAAAATTGGCATCATGGCTGTTCATTACGCTGTTTGCCAATGAATTGAATAGAGAATTTCTCTTTTCGATTGCATACATGAGCAGGTACTCTGGTTGTTTTGTAGTTATTATACACATGTATATTTATTTGTATATATACATGTGTATAATAATTTATGTTTCACAACTTCAAATACAACCGCTATACTCTGAATTAGCTTACTTATATTTTGAAAACAATGGTTCATTCTTCTTTTTCACAACTCAACACTGACACATTAAATGACCAAGATGTCATTCCAATGAAAGCTCCTGTGCGTTCAGTAGGCAGAAAAGCAACAATTACAAGAGAAGAGTTATTCCAAGCAACTTTGAATCTGATCGGTCCACAAAAAAGCATTGCTTCATTGAGTTTGCGAGAGATCGCACGTGAGGCAGGTATTGCACCCAATAGCTTCTATCGCCATTTTAAAGATATTGACGAGCTTGCGATTGCATTAATTGATCGTGCAGGTTTGGTTCTGCGTAAAATTATTCGTGAAGCTCGATTAAAAGCAGTTTTACAACAAAGTATTATCCGAAGTTCTGTCGAGGTCTTCATTCAGCAATTAGATGCAGATGAAGGAAATCTCAGTCTATTGCTACGTGAAAGTTATACTGGCTCAACCTCTTATAAAGCTGCGGTTGATCGTCAACTCAATTTCTTTCAACAAGAATTACAAGAAGATTTGATTCGTTTAGAACAAATGAATAATAGTAAAATGAGTCATGCCGACATTGCAGCCAAAGCGATCACTCAATTGGTATTTAATATGGGTGCTAAAGTACTCGACCTCCCTGTTGAACAACGAACCGAGGTTGCAGAACAGACTATGATCATGATTCGAATGATCTTAGAAGGTGCTCGACATTTGGATGAAGCCAGTATTCGTTAATCCATGTCTATCACAATTTACATTATTGTTGATCACCCGCTTGAATAATCCGTACTGGTATAAATCTTATCTGTACAAGAGTAGGCATATTTTTTAAGTCACGCGGTAAAATAGCGTTTAATTTCTCTATTTCTGCAGTATTTGGCAATGTGTCTCCTTCAACGACAACACGGACTAACGTGTATTGAGTCTGATTAGCAAATTGTATTTTGTCGATAATATTATTATTTTTATTTAAAGCTTCGGTAATAGCTGTACGCGCTTTTGTTTCGTACATCTGTTTTTTGATCATATGTAAAAAATTTGCAGTCAGATAAACACTCAGTACCAACAAGCACAGTAAACTCACCATATTCCGTTTTATAAACTCTAATACATTACTCTGTACTTGCTCATCAGAACCTCTTCTAAAACCTGCAATCCACAATACCAATGAAGAACTGATCTGTATTGCCACAATATTGGTAAATGCCAATAAAAAGGCGTTGGCGGAATGGCGAAAATCCAAATGTGCCAATAAAATCCCACTTGCAACTAATGGCGGAACTAAAGCCGTTGCAACAGCAACACCAACGACAGCCACGGAGAGTCGAGGTGAAACAGCTGCAAATGCACCAGCAGCCCCACCTGCCAACGCAATCATTAAATCAATCACATTGGGTTGAGTTCTAGATAATATTTCATGGGTGAGCGCCATATTAAAATTGATCAGTCCTAATATCACACCAATCCCAAAAATCATGACCACACCTAGAACCAACGTTTTAAGTGCCGTAATAAACAAGATCCATCGATTATCAATCAGAGACAATGCAATTGCTGAAATTGGCCCAAGCATCATTGCGACAAGCATAGCCCCAATTACAACTGCCGAAGAATCAGCCAACAAACCATAGCCTGCAATGACAGCAGCTAATGCATTCATAATAAAGAATGTTTTCGTAGGTAAAGCATCTGCCTGAATATTTAAACGCACTAATTTATGGTCAATCTTTTTAGAATTCTCTCGCAAGGCTTGCTTATAACGTAGTTTTTCTTTTAAAACCTCAATTCGCTTATGTTCAGGATGATCACTAATGACAATGGTTGGCTTATCTTTTTCATTTTCCATTTGTTATATCTCTTTGTTAAAAGAATAAAATCACTACGCTCAGCACAGCAGAACCAAGGCTTTATTTCAATCGAATCATTTTACTTTAAGACACTGTAATTTATTCAAAAAAATATTAAAACTCACCATTGATTACAAAAGGTTTAAAAACTAAAACACTCTCAAAAGATCTTGAAGCGTACTCTAAATAAGGAGTCAACGGTTTTAATTTACTGTTTTTCATTAATGATAATTGAATGAGGTAACTATGAATTCTTCAGCGGCTAAAACTTTAAAAGTATATACACGTAATAATTTAGATGATTCAATCAAAGAAGCGACGGTTAAAATCTTGAATCAAATTCTTGCAAATTTGATCGATTTATCATTATTAACAAAGCAAGCACATTGGAACATGCGCGGTAGCAATTTTATTGCAGTTCATGAAATGTTAGATATGTTCCGTACATCTATTATTACGCATTTAGATAATGTTGCTGAACGTGCGGTACAAATTGGTGGTACGGCGCTAGGGACTACTCAAACAGTTGCAGAAAGCTCTCATCTAAAACCTTATCCAGTTGCGATCCATGCTGTACAAGACCATTTAAAAGAACTAGCTGATCGTTATGGCGTAGTGGCTAACCATCTACGCGATACCATTGACGAAATTCAAGATCCTATTTCGGAAGATATTATTCATGCAGCTTTAGAAGACTTAGACCAATATCTATGGTTCTTAGAAGCCAATATTGATCACTAAATTTAAATGCATAAAAAAGAGGACTTTATCGTCCTCTTTTTTATTGGTATTACAATTATGGTTTAACGACGACCAACACCTGAATCGCCTCAGGCGTAACAGATAAACCATCAAGTAAGCCTAAGCCTTCTTGTTGGAATTTTTGCAAACGCTCAATTTCATCTTGGCGAATACTTGGGTTAAATTGCTTGAGATAAGTTAAACGGTCAATCTCATATTGCCATTTACCACTATAGTGTTCTTTAGCCTGTTTCATTAATTCAGGCAATGACGATTTAGCAATATCCAACGCTTGTGCATAACGTGTTTCAATCACTTCGCGACGTGCTTTCACCACTTGACGGCAACTATTACCATCTAAATGGTGCAGGTACGGACGTAAAATGCTTGGATCAATCTTTGCAGACAAGTCCTGACCATTTTCACTCAGTAATACACGAATCAACTGCTTCGGCAAACTAGACGGTAAGTTTAATGCTTTTGGTGCAACTACATCGACCTTAAACCAAACCTCAAGTAACACTGAACCTTGTTTTAAGGCATTAGATTTTAACAACGCAACATTGGTACTACCAAAAGATTGTGTACGGATCATTTCCATCACACTTTCAATAAATGGGTGTTCCAACGTTAAGTACTGCGCGTCTTCACGAATCTGTGCCTGATCACGATAGAAAGTTGCTGTCATACCTTCTTCGTCCAAGGTCAAACCTTGAACTTGCATTTGATCAGTAGGCTTGATGATCACGGTACCGTTACTTTGCTCATCAAAATCAATGTTGGTTGATGACATAAAACGCTTCACAAACATCGGTAAAGTCGTATTGTCATCATAATCTTCAAGTGCTTGTACAATGCCTTGTGCAACCACTGGACGACATGAATTGTACTCAAGCAAACGGTCACGCCCTGCTTGTAATTCAGCTTCCAATGCTTGACGTTGTACATTCACTTCTTCAAGTAAATCTTCAAAGGTCTGACCTTGATCCGCAAGCAAACAATCTTTCAATTCAACAATAAAGTTCTCTTGTAACGTCTGCGCTGTCGGAGAAATATTACTGAAAATATTGAGTGCTTCGTTGTACCAACGGAACATACGCTCTTGCGCTGTCCCCATTAAATAAGGCACGTGGATTTGAATACGGTTTTCTTGACCGATACGATCTAAACGACCAATACGTTGCTCAAGTACATCAGGGTTTGCCGGTAAATCAAATAGGATCAGATCGCTAGCAAACTGAAAGTTACGCCCTTCTGAACCAATCTCAGAACACAACAGGATTTGAGCACCATAACTGTCTTCTGCAAAGTATGCCGCCGCTTGGTCACGCTCTAATAAACTCATACCTTCATGGAACATCGCTGTGCGAATGCCTGCATGTAAGCGTAATGCATTTTCCAAGGCCTCAACCACAGGCCCACTGCGTGCAATCAACAATACCTTTTTATGTTTTAAATCCTTGCGGAGAACTTCCATTAACCAAGGCACACGTGGATCTGTTTCCATCCAAGCGCCATCAATTTGCCCCTCTTCAGGCCACATCTGCTCACGCATTTTGCCATCCATAGACCAATCTTCTGGTGCTGGTAATGGTGCTGGCTGACAATCACGACCAGGGAAACCTTGGATGGCTTCACGGGTATTACGGAATAGGATACGACCTGTGCCGTGACGATCCAAAAGTTCATGAATCGCACGCATACGCTGTTCAGGCTGATCATCAATCCGATGACCCAATAAGCCTTCTAGTGCTGCCAAATGCGCTTCAGTCAATGCTTCGTCAGACATTAATACTTCGGCAACTTTTGCCGTTTGTTGATATTGTTCTTCTTCATCGAGGAAGCGATCTAAACTGCTAAAACGTTGCGGATCGAGTAAACGTAAACGTGCAAAATGACTTTCTACACCTAACTGTTCAGGTGTAGCTGTAAGTAATAAAACACCCGCCGTTTGTTCTGCTAATTCTTCTACCAGATCATAACGATCATTACCGCCGTCTTCTTCGCTCCACATCAAGTGATGCGCTTCATCCACCACCAGTAAATCAAAGCCCGCTTCAACCGCCTGCTCTCGTAAATCCTCATGGTCAACCATCAAATCGACACTGGCGATAATACATTGTTCCGTTAGGAAGGGATTAAGATCAGGATCATGTTCTTTGATCGAAGCAGTACGGGTTAAATCGAAAAGCGAGAATTGCAAATTGAAACGGCGACGCATTTCAATCATCCACTGATATTGTAGTGAATCAGGCACCAAAATCAGGATACGTTCTGAACGTCCTGTTTTGAGTTGCTGATGGATGATTAAGCCTGCTTCAATGGTTTTACCCAAACCGACTTCATCGGCCAATAAAACACGTGGTGCAAAACGCTTACCGACTTCATGCGCAATATAAAGCTGATGTGGAATCAAACCGACACGCGCACCGAGAAAACCACGTAAAGGACTGGTATGCATTTGCGCTTGCAACAACATCGCTTCGATACGAAGGTCATACCACTCTTTATAATCGACTTGGCTTGCCAACAGACGTTCTAAAGGTTTTGACAGCTGAATTTGCGCACCAATACGGGTTTCATTGAGAGACTTACGCTCTTCTTCACCATTTTCCAGTGTGCGAACCACGTCATAACGCAATACACCATGACGATCTTCAATGGACTCAACAATCCACTTGATCCCTTCTTGGTCTTGCAATTCATCTTTAACATTAAAAATGATTCGTGATAAGGGTGCATTATTACGTGCATAAACACGAGTTTCATCACTTTTGGGGAATAAAATACTAATAGAACGTTCATCTACATCAATAAGAACACCTAAACCGAGTTCAGTTTCTGTATCTGATAACCAACGTTGACCAATAGCAAACGGCTGCAATTTATTCCACCTTTTCTCATGTTAGCCCACATATTGTATGCCTTAAACTGATGAAAGTTTAAGCTACTTTATGTAGTTTTAAATTTGGTTTTCACGGAAAATGATTCACGCAAACAACCCTAATATTTTGACATAAAGCTGACTGAAATAGCGCACTTTAAGTCTCTTTAGATTAAAAAAATACGGTTAAAACGGCACAGGACAATCAAAATCAAGCTGTGTGCCTGTTTTAGGATGAGCAAAGCTCAGTTGCGTCGCATGTAAACACAAACGCTCATAAAGCTGTTGCTGTTCTGGTGTAGCATATAAGGTATCGCCAAGAATCGGATGACCTAAATATTGCATGTGTACCCGAAGTTGATGTGAACGGCCTGTAATCGGGATCAACTTGACCCGTGTGACTGCCTGCCCTTGGATCTCTAAGTGCTCAATCGCTTGCCACTCTGTTAAAGCGGGTTTGTGATGAGTTGCATCAACGATGTGTAATGGAGGACGGCTTGGATCATAAATCACAGGAATATCAACCGTTCCCTGTCCTTCTAAATGACCGGCAACCAAAGCTTGATAGATTTTTGAAGTTTGGCGATCTTGGAATTGACGCGAAATAGTACTTTGCCCAAATTTAGATAATCCAAAAACCAAAATACCAGAGGTATCACGATCTAAACGATGGATGAGTAAAGTTTTGGGTTCTAATTTTAATAATCGATTGATCAGACAATCTTGTAAATCTGGTGTTTTCCCTGGTACTGTCAGAAGCCCAGCAGGTTTATGGATGACCATAAAATCTTCATCACGATGAATCAAATATTCACTTAGAAAATCACTCAAGGTAGCCTTCCAACGACTGGATGAAAACAAGCCGGCAATCATAAAAAGCTTGGCGCTGAATTACAATGCATGACACGTATTTTTACTGATTTTTTTCGTGTTTCTCTCTATTTTTCATCCAGATTCAAATTTAAATGATGATTTAGGTCTGTTGCTCTAGAAATTGTTGAATCGCATGCTGGGCAATTTCTGCATCTTGAAAAGATTGTACCCCTGAAACACCAACAGCTCCCACAACCTGCTCTTGATAAACAATCGGCTCACCGCCCTCTAACATGCCGTTGGCTGCATTTATTGTTAAAAAGCCGATTTTACCATCACGGATCATATCTTCGGATGCCTTGGTCGCTCTGCGACTGACTGCGGCAGAATGGGCTTTTTCTTGGCAAATTTGTGTTGATAATACTGGTGCACCATCCATACGCTTCATCATTAACAAGGTTCCACTGTCATCGACCACGGCAATACTGACATTAAAACTATGTGCTGTCGCATAGTCCAATGCTGCATCAACCAAAATGTCTACATCCGCCGCCGTTAAATAATGTTTGGTTTTCATTGTTACTCCATTCCTATGAGTTTTTTATCAAAAGCTTATTTAAAATATGATCAATAGAAGCGCTATCTACAGCGTGTGCAAGCCAAAATATTAAGGCTTTTGGGAAGCTAAAGATCAGCGCAAATATAGTTTACTATTCAAGCATTATTTTACATTGTGGTACAGTAAAGATTATTTATTTTTTGCTTTTTGAAGTTAAAACTTGTTATACAAATTATTGTTAAATCAAAAATATAATTAAGAGCATTAATTATTTTAAATCAATTAAGGGCTATTTTATTCTGATCAATCTAAATCTATTCCATTAAAAAAAGCCCGAACGAATCGGGCTTATGTAGGCATCACAGCGTTATTTCATTTCAGCAAAGGTTTCTTTTGCTGCCTGAATCGTATCGGCAATATCCTGATCTGAATGCATCGATGAAATAAATCCTGCTTCAAATGCAGATGGTGCAAGATAAACACCACGCTTTAACATACCATGGAAGAATTTCTTAAATGCTTCAACATCACAAGCCAACATTGAATCAAAGCTGGTAATGTCCTCTTGATCGGTGAAATACAAACCAAACATACCGCCGACTTGCTGGGTCTTAAATGGAATCCCCGCTTCATCTGCCGCTGCTTGTAAACCCGCAAGTAACTTTGCTAATTGCGCCGCTAACTTGTCATAAAAACCCGGTTCACGCAGATGCTTGAACATTGCGATACCTGCTCGCATTGCCAATGGATTGCCCGACAATGTTCCTGCTTGGTATACCCCACCTAAAGGTGCGATGCATTCCATGATTTCACGTTTACCGCCGAAAGCACCGACTGGTAAGCCTGCACCAATAATTTTACCCAAAGTGGTCAAATCTGGTTTTACGTTATAGACCGATTGAGCACCACCTAAAGCAACACGGAAACCTGTCATCACTTCATCAATGATAAATACTGATTTGTATTCATCACAAACATCACGAATTGCTTGTAAGAAACCATCAATTGGCGTTACCAGATTCATATTGCCTGCAACAGGTTCAATGATCACACCCGCGATCTCATGACCAAATTTGCTAAAGCATTCTTTCAACGCTTCAATATTGTTATACGGCAACGTTAATGTATGTTTAGCAAAATCAGCAGGTACACCTTTTGACGTTGGCTCACCTTCTCCTAAAGTCAATAAACCAGAACCCGCCTTCACCAATAACGAATCTGAATGACCATGGTAACAGCCTTCGAACTTTACGATTTTGTCACGACCTGTATAACCACGTGCTAAGCGTATCGCGGTCATGGTTGCTTCAGTCCCTGAACTGGTCATACGCACCAACTCAATTGAAGGCATAATTTCGCAAATCGTGTCTGCCAAAGTGGTTTCGTGTACCGTTGGCGCACCAAAACTTAAACCATCTTCCGCTGCTGTTTGTACTGCTTGGATAATATCTGGATGTGCATGACCCAAAATCATCGGTCCCCATGAACCAACGTAGTCTACATAACGCTTACCATCAACATCCCACAAGTACGCACCTTTAGCCTTTTCGATAAAGACAGGTGTACCGCCAACACCGTTAAATGCACGTACAGGCGAATTGACACCACCCGGAATATGTTTATTTGCTTGTTTAAATAACTGTTCTTGCTTTGGAGATAAACTCATAAAAGACTCAACCTAGAATCGAGGACGAGGAACGTTGTCGTTCCGAGAAACGATGAAAGTTCCGCAAAGCGGATTACATCTAATTTAGTCAAATAACGTTGCCCATGCATTTACACGAGCAGGAATTTCGGCTGTTGATCGTCCTAATATATCACTAATTACGGCACAAAGGCTTGCCCCAGCCTCAATCACCACTTGAGAATTTTCAACGGTCAAACCACCAATCGCACAAATAGGTACAGCGAATTTTTGTTTAGCCTGCTTGATTACTTCGATGCCCACATTGCCTGCCTCTGGTTTAGTTGAGGTGGCATAGACAGCACCAAAAGCCACATAAGTTGCGCCATCAGCAATCGCTTTTTCAGCCAACTCTAATGAATTTAAGCATGTACGACCAATAATCACACCATGCGGTAAACGTGCAGCGGCATCGCTTATTTCCCCATCTGACTGCCCCAAATGGACACCTAATCCAAATTGTTCAGCTAAAGCCAAATCATCATTAATCACAAATGGTACTTGGTACTTTTCACACAATGTTTTGATCTGTTCAACTTCCATCGGTTGATCTATTTTTGCCACTTTCTTACGGCGATATTGCAAAATCGCAACTTTTCCCGTTGCTAAAGCAACTTCTAATTTTTCAAGTAATAATTGGATGGGATCATCATTGGTGATGAGATAAAGACCGCGCATGAAAAATTCACTAAAAATGTATTAGGTTCAGGGTATATTTTCTTATTTAAAAATTAAAGAGAGAGTGCGTATTTACATCATTAAAAATAAGTATCACAACAAAAAAGCCGCCATACGACAGCTTTTGAAAATTCTAATTTCTTATACAACGTTTAAGAATCAATTTTATCAAACTTACGATCAATCAAACTCAGGCGACCACGAACCACATCGGACAACATCCGCCAATCAGAGATAAAACTATAAAGTGGTTGCTTAAAACTTGCAGGCTTATTATGTTCAAAGAAAAAATGTCCAACCCAAGCACACGCATAACCAGACAATAAGCCATAAGCCAAATATTTAGCCTTACGCTGGCGAATCGCTTTACTCCAAAAATATAAACCAATCGAACTGCCTGCTACATGCAAACGTCGACTCGCCATACTGCGATGCTCGGTTAAATAAAAGCGATAAAACTCATTGTAATCTTTTATCGGTAAAGTGAATTCTACCGGCTTCGCTAAATTTGCTGGTGCATTCATTTTTTGATCATCCTAATCCTGTCCTCTCTGCACACGGTACTGCATTTTTTGTACAAAATAAAGTCATGTAAGATAATACGATATACTGAACCATGTCCTACAAGGAAAATAGCCTTTTTCAGCATAATTGCTCAACTTGTGTTTAGGTTATACTCAATCATAAACTTATTCATTCTAACGGTCAGGAGTCATCTCCACATGGAAATAGAACTTAAATTTCAACTTCCTGCATCTAAGAAAAAAAGTGTGTTATTGGCATTAAATAAGCAGAAAGCTCAAAAAATTCGTCTACAAGCCAAATACTACGATACTGCTGATCGAACTTTAGCAAAAAACTATGTCGCAATCCGTTTGCGTCAAGAAGGTGAACATTGGGTACAGACCTTTAAAGCAGCAAGTAAAAACCATTTACAACGCATCGAAGAAGATATTGAACTGGGTAAATGTGAACAAGAACCTGTTTTAGATTTATCTCTTTATGAAAATTATCCAGCTGTACAAAGTATTTTAAAAGACCTATTAGGGGATCCACTCACTCCATTAGAATTACAATTTCAAACTGATGTGGAGCGCACCTTTCACACCTTTGAATTTCAAGGTTCAAAAATCGAAGTCTGTTTAGATGATGGGGAAATTCGAACCGCCAAGGACACAGCAAAAATCTGTGAAGTAGAATGTGAACTAAAACAGGGTTCAGCCCGCGATTTAATTATTTTCTCGAATCATTTAGTCGAAAAATATCAATTATGGCTCGATGTACGTAGTAAAGCTGAACGGGGCAATTTATTGGCAATGGGAAAAAAAGTTTCACCAGCGACTAAAGCCAAAACATTACAACTTCAATCAGACTTTTCTGCTGAGCAAGCGATCAAACTGATTATTGAAAATTGCTTAAATCAAATTCTACCCAATGCCGCTGCAATTGCTGGCGAGGTGGCTGAAGCAGATCATATCCACCAAGCGCGCGTTGGCATACGTCGTTTACGTTCAGCACTCAAACATTTTTCTCATTGGACAGAGCAACTTGATCCAGCTTGGCAAAATGATCTGACAGAGATTTTTCAAGCATTGGGTCAATCAAGAGATCAAGATGCGATTCAAGCATCCGTCATTCCATTGATTAAGGCTGTATCTGATTTTGACTTCTCATTTCCAAGTTCAGCTAAAACGAATATTTCCAAGCAATTAAGCAGTGTTAAAACAACACAGCTATTTCTATCCTTATTTAGCTTTATCTATAGTGAAAATGAATCAACAACGAAGTTGTCGAAACAAGTTGCGAAAAGTTTAACGCAACTCTATCAAAAGATTTTGAAAGATACCTCGGTATTTTCAGAACTTCCAGTTGAACAACAACACCGTACACGAAAACGAGTAAAACAATTGCGTTATTGCATCGACTTTGTATCAGGCTTATATCCTGAAAAGAAGGTTCAGCAATTTCTAGATAAGTTACAGCCGATCCAAGAATATTTAGGTTTTTATAATGACTTGTTTGTGGCTGAGCAAATTTTTCAGCAACATGCAGCGAAGCAATCGCAATTTTTATTTGCTTTAGGTTGGGTCAAGGCACAACAACCGCATGTGATGAAAAAAGCAGATAAAAAGCTACAAGTCTTGTCTCATAAAGATATCTTCTGGGAGTAAAAGTTTCTTTTGCCTTCTATATTATTATCATAACGGAGTCGTACCGAACCCTCATTCAATCTCGGTATATGCCTTCGGCGACCTACTTTTCTTTCGGGAAAAGTAGGCAAAACCATTTGTCATCCACAAAACCTGTTCTCGGCTTTCATTAATCTAATTTCATTAACTCGTCCAAAACTACCTATCTTTTTAGTATCACGCAGGTTGTGGATGACGCTCCCGAGTAGCATATTCCCAAACAAGATTTTTATGCAGCTTAGATCATTCAACGATACTTCCCAAAAATCTTCCACGTGCCATTATCGGCAATCGGATCACTGTAGCTATCATTGCGTTGCTTGCGCGGCTTATCCCGCGCATCGACCAATTTAAAATGTGGCTCCACACTGAGAATCATGCCATTCATATAAAAACGAGTTCGCGTGTATTCACTTTGCCCATGCTGAAACACATAAGTACGCAGATCAATAAATTCACGGTGCGCCACCAAAGCTGCGGTATCATCGCTCTCTAACCACGCTTGCATCGCAAAAATTTGATCGGTATCAAACTGTCCGCATTTTTCCACTAATGCCGCCACGCCTCGAAAAGTTTTAGATTCTTTTGCACGAGTTTTATTAATCCGAATCCGATCTACATGGAAAAAAAATAGAGGTAGATTCAGATGACTCGGTAAATGGATGGCATCAATAACCTCATCTTGCATAAATGGCTGACAAAGTTGCTGCGCTCTTTCAATCAAAGGTTGCCATTGACGATAATATGCATCCACTTCCTCTTTTAAGCCGTAATATATCGGCAGCCCTTCTACATGCTGCAAATGTTGAGGTGGATGAATATGCTGACGCAGTAAAGCAATATCGGTTTTTAGGCTTTGAATCTCGATTGCATCTGACATTTTGATTATTCTAATTTACTTAGGCTATTTTAGATTAAGACAACGGTTTTGTTTATGCAAGGCTTTGTCTATAATGTCTGATCTAGTTTTGTTGGAAAAGAACATGTCTCAAAAAATTAATGCGACTGATGTAACTGAAGAAGAAGCTTTAAATGCGGTATTTTTTGAGCGTGCAGATGAATTTATTAAACTCGCCAATGAATTTTGCCGTCCACCAAAAGGACAAACAGCAAAACCAGAAGAGTTACGTGGTCAAGTGAGTGCAGCAATGCTATTTGCCACTGCCCGTTTTAACACATGGGTCGCAGCAAATAATTTTAAAGATGGCAATGAAATGCAAGAAGCGAAAGAGCAAGTCATGTCATATTTACTGCAACAATTTCAAATGATGTTAGAAGATAACTTTGACGAATATTGTGAGCAGTTTGATAACTATTTACGTTTCCGCAAAAACGAAGATTTCCACACACATAAACATGACCACAAATAATCCTTTGTAGGTCGAATCGATAAAAGGCATTAGGTATCTCAATGCCTTTATCTTTTTTAATTAGAATGCGGTATTCACCAAATATGCGGTATAAGCAACGAAGCTGAATAACCACACTCCACCCTTAACACGTCCGATTCGCCCTCTTCCTTTAAAGCTCAGTGTAAATATCAATAGGCTTAAAGTGAGTGCACCCATTACCACCATGTCACGATGTAACACTTCTTGTGGCACAACTGTAGGATGAATCACCCCTGCTAAACCGACAACAGCGAGCGTGTTAAACATATTGGAGCCGATCACATTACCTATCGCAATATCTAACTCACCTTTGCGTGCTGCTGCGATCGAAGAAGCCAGCTCTGGCAAAGACGTTCCAATAGCAACCACAGTTAATCCAATAATTAAGTCACTCACACCAAAGGCTTGAGCAATTTCTACCGCCCCCCAAACCAATAAGCGTGAACTAATCACTAAGATAATCAAACCAAATAAAAGCTGAAAAATCGAACTCTTTAATGGTGTTTTTTTGCTTTGTAGATCGGTGTTGAACTCATGACTCAATACATCACTTTGACTTCGCATGCCTTGCCAAATCGACCAGCCCATATATAAGACCAGCATCAAAAGCATTAACACTGCATCAATTCGGCTGAGCATCTCATCAAAAATTTGTAAGATACAGATTGCGGTGACTAACAATAATATTGGCAATTCTTTACGTACAACCGCAGATTGCACCATAATCGGATGAATTAATGCAGTTACACCAAGAATCAAAGCAATATTTGCAATATTTGAACCATAAGCATTCCCTAATGCCAGCCCTGGGTTTCCATCAATAGCAGCCATAACCGAGACAACAATTTCGGGTGCTGATGTACCAAACCCGACAATAATCATCCCAACTAGCAAGGGCGGCATACCTAAGTGACCCGCAGTGGCTGAAGCACCATCAATAAACTTATCGGCACTCCAGACCAATAAAATCAGTCCAACAATCACCGCGATCACAGCAAAAGCCATGCTACTCCCCTTTTCCTTATCAATGAAAACACTTCACATGCATTGGATTAGCTTGTCTTCTAATATGACGAGCAACAAAAATCCAAGCATGTGAATTTAAATCTAACTTCAACCATGAAAGCACAGATTTTTTAAAAAACCACCATCAAAGTGAGGAGATCCAAATCAACGAGGATCTTGAGCCTGACCATATTGATCAGCCATCACCTCAACGAAATGCTCAAGTTTAATGTATTTTTTAATGACACGATCAACATCATCTTTACTTAGCTTGGCAAATTCTTGGTCACGCACAGCTCGATCCAATAGCGTTTTATTACGTTCTAATTGCGAAGTCAACATACCGTGAATACGGCGTTCATCTTCTAGTGCAGTCACTCGTTTTTTCATGATATCAGCCTTAGCTGCTTCCACTTCTTGCGCTGTTACACCTTTGCTGAGTAAATCATTCAGTACTTTGTGAACTGACTGAGAGACTTGGCCAGAACGACCTGCCGTATAGTTGGCGGTGATACTTAAAGTACCATCATCGATATCAGGATCTAGGTCTAAACCACTCCCAAATCCATAGACCAATGCATTTTTCTCTCGTAATTCTTGCGCTAAACGCGAAGAAAGTTGCGAGTTACCTAAAATATGACTAAGCACAATTAAAGCAGGTGCATCTGGATGATAAGAACCAACCGGAATCGCTAAAATACTTTGATAGCTTCCAAATTCACGCTGTTCAGATAGCGCATGAATTTTCTGTGCTTTATATTCCGTATATTGTCCAGTAACTTTACGGAAAGGTTGTTTTGCTTTCCAAGACCCAAAGGTTTTCTGCAAAGTCTTTTTCATTTTCTTTGCATCAAAATCACCTGTGATCGCAATTTGAGCGTAGTTCGTTTCAAAGAACTGATCGTAAAACTGCTTAACTTGTGCTTGTGTCGCTTCATTCAACTGCTTCTTCGCAAGTTCAGGCTCAAAGTGGTAACGTAAATCTCCCGGCTGATAGATTTCTAACACACGAGATAAAGTCATCGATGCCACGACTGCGGGTTCAGTATACGGACGATCCAATGCCGATAAACTTTGATTCTTAGCTAGATCAAACTCTGTTTGGGCAAACTTTGGCTGCTTTAACACATCCACGATAAAACTGAAGAAATCTTCAAATTTATCTTTTTTCGCCTGTATAACGATGGTTAAACCGTTGCCATTTGAACTCACGGATGCCCCGCCACTCGCAGCAATCGCCTTATCCGTAATTTCCTGCAAAGTATGTTTTTCAGAACCACGTAACATCAAATAACTCGCTAAATCTAAGGTTGTTGCCTTTCCAAATAGCGCCTTTTCATCACCAAAATCTAAACTAATCGTGGCATAGGTTTTATCATCACGTGTTGACGTTGGATAAAGTGCGTAACGAATGCCATTTTTCAACTGACCACGTTGAATCTTCTGTTCGTTTTTCTGCAATTGCTGTGCTGACTGTTCAACAAACTGTGCCACTTCTTGCTGATAAACTTTCACGTCCTTAAGTGGTTCAGCCACTTCATTCGTCTGATCTAAAGTTTTGGGCTGCTTTTCCTCGCTCAACGTCATTGCCTTTTTCTGATCTTCTGGCGTAGGTCGGATATCACCAGAAATACGATGTTCAGGCACTAAAAACTGTTTGAGAGTCGTATTTAATTCATCAACTTTGAGTGCTTGAATCGCTTGTAAATCTTTAAAATAACGATTCCACTGGCCATGCGAAGTTACTGCATAATCGCTTAAACGCGAACCTAAAGCGACCGCATCATTGGCAATGGTATCGGCTGCATTCTGGGTGATATTTTTGAGACGCTGTAGTTCGACTTCACTAAAAGCTTGTTTTTTCTCAACACCCGTTGTTAAGGCTTCACTCACTTGCTTCTCGTCATGATTCGGCGCATAAATTGCACCCATAAACACGAGATTAAAATCCTGATCAAGCCATGTTGTTGATTGAACAGCAGTACTGATTCCTGTTTCAACCATACTTTTATATAGACTACCGCTTGGCTGTAAAGTAAATAATCCTGGTGCAAGCGCTAAAGCAGGTGCGATATCGCTATTTTTTCCATTCATGTAAATATGAAACTTGGCGAGGTCACTTCCCTTTTCTACACTGAACTGACGTTGTTTGATCTTGGTACTATCTAATACTGGAACTTGCACTGGTGCAGGCACGGGTCTCGCTGGAATTGGGCTAAAATGCTGGTCAATTTTTTTCAGCACTTCGGCTTTATCAAATTTTCCAGAAATCACCATGATTGCATTATTCGGTGCATACCACGTTCTGTAAAACTGATTCAACTCACTCATATTGATTGATTTCAACTCAGCAAGATCACCAATTGGCAAACGCCCAAGATATTGATTGCCGTAAGCTGCTTTCAACATTTGATCCATCAACACCGCAAAAGGTTGATCCATACGGATCTCACGTTCACGCTTTACAATCTCAATTTCGGCTGGAACAAATTTTTCCTGTAGAACCAACTTATCCATACGCTCAGCTTCGAGGTATAAAATTTCATTCAGCGCATTTTTCTCAGGACGAACAATATTAATATACTTGGTTGAATAATAATCAGTGCTGGCATTAGTCATTAGCGTGTATTGATCCAAACGGCGCTGAAACTCATCGCCTTTAACATTGACCGTACCTTTAAATGCCAAATGCTCTAATAAGTGTGCAAGACCGCCCTTGCCCTTAGGATCGTTCAATGAACCGGTCAAATAAACTGTGTTTACATAGACTTTATTTTCTTTTTCATTTGGTGCCAGAATAACTCTAAAACCGTTATCTAATTTATATTCTTCAATATTTCTTTCACTTTTTACGAGTACCGCTTGAGACCAAGACGTCGCACTCAACCCGATCAAACAAAGAGAGAGAGTAAGCTGCTTAAACCGCGTTAACATAATTTATCCAAGTATTTTTTGGTGATTTAAATAAAAAAACTATAGTAGAGAACGATTCGCATTTTTAATAGT